>NZ_JAKMSX010000036.1:0-500 GCF_025772865.1 Campylobacter sp. CNRCH_2014_2452 | reverse complement strand
GATGCTAATGGTAGACTTGTATTAACTTCAAGAGATGGTAGAGGGATAAAAATAGAAGGTAGTATTGGCGGTGGTTCTGGTATATTGCAAAAGGATTATGAAAATTATGGTCGTTTGTCTTTAATTAAAAATGATGGTAAAGATATCTTAATATCAGGAAGCAATCTTTCTACTATAGGTATGGGTGCAACTCAAATGATCTCTCAAGCTTCTGTATCTTTAAGAGAATCAAAAGGAAGAATTGATACCAATGTGGCTGATGCTATGGGCTTTAATGCTTATAAAGGCGGTGGTAAAATGATTGTTACACAATCATCTGTTTCTGCTCTTATGGAGACAGCAGGTAGTGGTATGAGTACAGGCTCAGGATTTTCTATAGGTAGTGGCCATAATTACTCTGAAATTTATGCTAACAATGTTGTTTTTGCAACAGCATTTTCAGTAGCATTTGGCGTTAGTGCGGATGCTGTAGCAGGTAATTCCCAATTTGTTAATTTTAA
>NZ_JAKMSX010000035.1:0-561 GCF_025772865.1 Campylobacter sp. CNRCH_2014_2452 | reverse complement strand
GCCAAAGCCATCAATGAAAACATCACTAAAACTAAAAATGCATTAGAACAAGATGCTAAAGCAGTAGAACAATCAGTTGATACAGCTAAAGAAATAGAAGGTGGTAATCTAACAGCAAGAATAACAGCAATTCCTGCTAATCCTCAATTAATAGAATTAAAAAATGTATTAAATGATATGCTTGATGTATTACAAGCAAAAGTTGGTTCTAATATGAATGAAATCAATAGAGTATTTGATAGCTATAAGGCATTAGACTTTACTACTGAAGTTAAAAATGCTAAAGGTGGAGTTGAAGTAACTACTAATGTATTAGGTCAAGAAATAGTAGCTATGCTAAGACAATCATCTGAATTTGCTTCTTTATTAGCAGATGAGAGTGGTAAATTACAAAGTGCTGTTAAAGACTTAACAGATTCTTCATCTTCTCAAGCTTCTTCTTTAGAAGAAACAGCAGCAGCATTAGAAGAGATTACTTCTTCTATGCAAAATGTATCTCATAAAACTAGTGAAGTTATTGCTCAAAGTGAAGAGATTAAAAATGTTACTTCTATAATAGGT
>NZ_JAKMSX010000034.1:0-573 GCF_025772865.1 Campylobacter sp. CNRCH_2014_2452 | reverse complement strand
CTACTTCAACCTCACATTCATAATCATATTAGATAAAAAGATACTATCTTTATTAAAGCTTTTTAAGTTATATTCTAGTTTTAAATATCTTTTTTGTATATCTTGCATTAAAGTTGAAAGATTGTATAAACTTAAACTTTCTAATATATTTATAAGTTCTATCTTGCTTAAAGTATTAAAATCATTTAACAAGCTAAGATAATTACTTATAATAGAAGAAGAATTGATATTGTGAAATACAATTTTATTTTTTATATCTTCTTTAATAAAAAATTGATTATTTTTTATATAAAAATAATCCTTAAGATGATGATTACTTAATATTTGATTGTAAAAACTTAAAAGGCTTTCTTTACTATTTAAGTCTATAAAATTTAAAAATATATTTTCTTTTAATAATACTTCTTGTAATTGTTTTAAGTTTTTAAAAGCTTGATTTATACTAGAAGTATTTTTTAAAGCATAAATGATATTATCATCTTTAGAAATTTTTCTATTTATATTATATTGCAATAAAGGATTTTTATAAAGTGTATCACTATTGATTAAGATATTGATATGAAAAGATTCTTT
>NZ_JAKMSX010000033.1:0-664 GCF_025772865.1 Campylobacter sp. CNRCH_2014_2452 | reverse complement strand
TTTTAAAGGGGAAATCAAAGCTAATAAGCCTTGACTATAATTATACAAAGTAGTATAATTATTACTAGAATTTTATGGTTCAATTTAATCACCACCTAACTGAGTGTTGATTAACACCAAAGGCGGCCACCTTTGGTGTTCCACCCTTTGAAATTATACTCAAATCTTACTTAAACTTCTAAAATAAGAAATGATAAATCTTTTATTTAAAAACACAAAGCTTTATATTGCTTTAGCTCTAATGCTTATGCTTAATGTGTTTTTATATCTTAAGCTAGATAGCACAAACGCAAAATTAGAAAAAAGTCAAAGTGATTTAAATTTAGCTTTGGGTGTAAATAATGAACTCACGAGGATTACTCAGGAGCTTAAAACAAGACACGAACAAGAGCTAAAAGCACTCTTTCATGTAAATACTCAAAAAAATCAAATCAAAACAAGGGTTGATGATGTTAAAAACTATATATCCAAAAGCAATGAAACTAATACCACTAAGCTTTTTAATGCTATGCTTGATAGGCTGTGGGAGCAAAACACAAGTATTAACCAAAATACAAATTCAAAAAGTGCAAATACCAAATGAGCTTTTAGAATTTGATAGAGCGCATAAACCTATAGTGCAAGATGAAAAAGATATATTAAAAGCTTATAGTGAGCTTTTTTA
>NZ_JAKMSX010000032.1:0-979 GCF_025772865.1 Campylobacter sp. CNRCH_2014_2452 | reverse complement strand
CAATCAAGGTAAGCTGTTTATATATATAAATTTCATCTGTAAAAAAATCCGCTGACTTATTTTTTGTTTTCATATATTTAAATTGAATATTGAAATTACTACACAATGGATTCGATACTCCATAAAATTCCAAAGTAGCCTTACCACTAGAATTTACTCTAACATGATCTTGCTTTGGTTTAGCCGCTGATAAAAAATCATGATATATTTCAATTTCTGTATTCGGGATTAAATTACTTACCTCAAGATGAAAATCTTGATTTAATTCTATGGTTTGCTTATAACCCTTATAGCTAGGATAAATAATACTAGGAATATATTCTTTATCTACATAAGTAATAGTAGTGCTAACACTTTGTCCAATAGTATTTACATTAATTACAGGGTTATCTTTAAATGGAGCTTTGGAAGTAATAGTTGCTTTAGCTTCACCACTAGAATTAAATGTTGTATCATGATCATTTAAAGTAGCGTCTCCACTTATATTCCACTCTACTTTAGCACCCTTTTTACCATCTTTTAGCGTGATATTGGCTTGTGCTTTTTCTTCGGTGTATATTGTTTTATCCCCTTCAAATTTTAATTCTCTTTGATAAAGCTTAATTTTATCTGCAGCAAACTCTATTTTACTTGTTCTTGTCTTCATATAATTAAACTTAATAGCAATATCTTTAACACTATAATCACTAATACCACTAAATTCTAAAGTAGCTTCACCTTTATCATTAACATTAAAGCTTTCTTTTTTAGCTTTTACTCCTTTACTTCCACTGATATTATCAATGGTTGAATTTGGTAATAAACCGCTTATTTTTAATACATAATCTGAGTCATAATCTATAGTTTTATCTAATGTTTTCCAAAAACTGACTTTATAAGAAGGATATTCTATTTTTGGAGTATATACAGTTCCATCTATATAAGTTAATGTTTTAGTGAGGTTTTGGCCTAGGGTATTTACACTAATTATAGGATTAGT
>NZ_JAKMSX010000031.1:0-990 GCF_025772865.1 Campylobacter sp. CNRCH_2014_2452 | reverse complement strand
AACTCTTTAAAACAACTCTTTAAAACAACTCTTTAAAACAACTCTTTAAAACAACTCTTTAAATTTGGAACATTTATTGCTTTAAAAGTTCTAAGCAATATTTTGAAAGGATTTAAAATGGGTTTTAGAATAAACACCAACATAGGTGCAATGAATGCACATGCAAATTCAACTATCACAGCAAGAGAGCTTGATAAGTCTTTATCAAGACTTAGTTCAGGTCTTAGAATCAACTCTGCAGCAGATGATGCTTCAGGTATGGCTATAGCAGATAGCTTAAGATCACAAGCTGCAACTTTAGGTCAAGCGATAAATAATGGTAATGATGCTATAGGTATTTTACAAACAGCTGATAAGGCTATGGATGAGCAGCTTAAAATCTTAGATACTATCAAAGTAAAAGCTACTCAAGCAGCACAAGATGGACAAAGCACTAAAACAAGAAATATGCTTCAAGCTGATATTAATCGTTTGATGGAAGAACTTGATAATATAGCTAATACTACAGCATTTAATGGCAAGCAACTTTTAAGTGGAAACTTTATAAATCAAGAATTCCAACTAGGTGCACAGTCAAATCAAACTGTAAAAGCTAGCATAGGGCCAACTCAAAGTTCTAAAATAGGTGTAACTAGATTTGAAACAGGCTCACAAGCTAAAGATAGCGGTATAGCTCAACTTACTATTAAAAATTATAATGGAGTAGATGATTTTAAATTCCAACCTGTAGTGATTTCTACTTCAGTAGGAACAGGTATGGGAGCTTTAGCTGAAGAGATTAATAGAGTAGCTGATATTACAGGTGTTAGAGCAAATTTCTTAGTTGAAACTACAGGTGTTGGCCCTATAAAAGCCGGTGCTACAAGTGATGATTTTAAGATTAATGGTGTAACCATAGGTAAAATAGAATACCAAGATAGTGATCAAAACGGCTCTTTAGTAGCTGCTATAAATTCGGTTAAAGATAGCACAGGAGTAGAAGCCTCAAGA
>NZ_JAKMSX010000030.1:0-1109 GCF_025772865.1 Campylobacter sp. CNRCH_2014_2452 | reverse complement strand
ATTATAATTAATCATAAATCTTATAATTACAAGAGCAATTACCAAGCTTATAACACCAATAATGATTTGTTGTATTAAAGCTTTATTTACCGGGTCTTTATAGATTTTTTCATCTGCAATCACACAAACATTATATCCTGTTGAAGATTTCTGACAAATCACAGCCTTGCGAGGAGCATTTCCATCTTCAATTAACATTGGTGAGCTTGAAAGAAGTCCTGATTTTCCTTCAGGTGTTGAAAGATATGATTTTACTATATTTTGACTTAATTCATTTTTTGTTAATAATGCCTCAGAAGATTCATGAAAAAGTATAGTTCCATCATTATCTAAAACCACAGTATATCCGCTTTGTGACCTTCCCATTGATAATACATTATCTGAAAAAGTATTTAAATCATAATTTCCACCTACTGCACCTATAAATTTACCATTAACAACTATAGGATATGAAAAAGATAAAGAAGGAGCTTTTAAGCTAGGGGCAATATAAGGCTTTGATATTACAACTTTGTTTTCTCCAGAAGCAACACTTGTGTACCAACTTCTTGTTCTAGGATCATAGCCATCAGATGGCATTTGATGGTTTCCATTTGATCTAATCATTGCACCATTGTGTGCAAGTCCTACATATAGCACATCAAAACGACTAGCTTCTTTTGCAACTTTAACCATAGTGTAAATTTCTTCTAAACTCGCATTAGGATTTTTTTGCAATTCAGAGGCGACAGATCTAATAGCATCGCTTCTTGAAGCAGTGTAGTCATCAAAATTCTTTAAAACATCTTGCATTGTTTTAACTTGTATATCATTGATGAGTTTTTGAACATCATGCTTTACTTCGGCATAATTAAATGCATTTGCTATAAATAAAATAGCTATAATTGCTAAAAAAACAAAAAAAGTTAATTTTCCCGTTAAACTTCTTGTAATGTTTTTCATAATGAATTATCCTTGTTTAAAAATTGTAAATTTTAAGGGAAAAATTATCTTGTATTATTTTTAATAAAAAAATGCATTATTTAAATATAAAAAAACTATTTTTTAATAAAAAAATTATAAAAAATAACAATCACATCCAATCAAAATCACCAACCCCAGCTTAGCAA
>NZ_JAKMSX010000003.1:0-206973 GCF_025772865.1 Campylobacter sp. CNRCH_2014_2452 | reverse complement strand
TGTTTAAGGCTTTTCACCTTAAACACCAGCTAAAGCTAAAAGATCGCTTACTTTTTCACACTTTTTAAGATCATCACCGCTAATTTGCTTGCCAAGTGAGTTTTTAAATAATACCATGATAGATACAAAAGCTAAGCTATCCCATTCATCAATATCATCTAAAATCATATCTTCTTTTAGTGTTTCATCCATATGCATAGCTTCGCTAATAGCTTCTAATAATTCTTCTTTAGTCATTTTTTTCTCCTTTATAAATTGAAATTGTATCAGTTTTAAAGTTTTTATCAAAATTTATATAAGCACTCCCCCAAGCATATCCAGCACCAAAAGCACTTAAAATAGCACTAAAATCATTTTTTTGTATTTCACAAAGTAAAGCAGGTAAAGAGCAAGCGCTTAAATTAGCATATTTTGACATCAAAAAATTTGGTGCTTTAGAGCTATCAATACCCAAGTCATTTATAATAGAATCAACTAAAAATTGATTGGATTGATGTAATAAAAAATAATCCACTTCATCTTTACTTTTTTCACAAAAATCAAGCATTTCTTTTATGCTTTGGCTCTCAAGATTAAGTGCTTGGTTAAAAATTTCAGCCCCATCCATGTAAAGATTATCTAAGCTCCTATGCTTATTGGTTTGAAATATTTCTTTATTGGAGCTTTTACTCTCATCAAGTTTAGCAAAAGCTCTATTGGGTATGATGAGTTTGTCAAAACCTTCTCCATTAGAATAAAGCTTAAAAAACGATTTTTCATTTGCACTGCTTGTGAGTGTTGCACTTACTCCATCGCCAAAGATTGGAGCTAAATTTGCATTTAAAGGATTTATGGTTTTGCTTAAAGTATCACCGCAAATTAATAAAATATTTTTTGCATTTTGATTTTCTAAAAAAGAAAAAGCTATAAATAAGCCATATAAATACCCCGAACACGCTTGATTTACATCAAAAGCTATGGTTTGAGGTTTTAAATTTAATCGTTTGTGAAGATAGTTTGCGCATGATGGCATAAAAAAATCAGGAGTTTGTGTAACAAAAATCACCATATCAAGCTTATTTTTATCAAAATCAAGCATTTTAAATAAATTTATACTTGCTTCATAGGCTAAATCTGTTGTGCTAATATTTTCATCAGCGATAAATCTTTCTTGTATGCCTGAAATTTTTTTCATTCTTTTTAGCATTTTGACATCATTTTGAAAAACATCTTCTAAGCAATCATCTATGTTTATACATTTATTAGGCACGCAAACGCTTATGCCTGCTATTTTGGCTTTATTAAAACTAGCTTTCAATTATAAGTCCTTCGTAATTTATCATTTCTTTTTGGATTAGAGCAAAATTTTCTTTTATATTTGCATTTAAACTATATAAAAATTCTAAAAATGGCATATTTCTTTCGCCCTTTTGAAAGTATAAAATACATTCTTTTGTATTAAAATGCAGGTGTAATAACTCTATAGCTTTATATAGCATAATTTTTTCAAGCTTTCTTCCTAAGGCTCTGCAACTTATGCAAAGATCTTTTATGATTAAATTTGTTTCATCTTTATAAGCTAAAAAAATTGCTATAATGCCACTATCACTTAATTTATCACTCATGCTTATAGTCAAAATAGCATGTTTTTGCATAAATTCTTCACACTCTTTTAAGCTTAATCTTGAGTAATTTGATATAAATTGATTAGTTTTATTAAGTAGTTGTGAAATTCTTTCAAGTTCATCTGCGTGGTTGATATGAAATTTCAAACAAATTTGTAATTTTTCAAAATACTCTTTAGGGCTAAGCTTGCTAAGTTCTTGTCTTTGTAAATTTGCTTTAATATCAGCACTTCTTAACTCATCTTCTTTGCTAAAGATTGTTTTTAAAAGTCTAGGATAGAGCTTTAAACTATAAGCACTATTTTCATCAGCTAGCAAGGTGTTAATATGAAGGTGTGATACATTTTCAATTTCGGCTATATTATCATCAATAAATAGCACACTATCAAAAGCTATATTAAAAAAATTTACAATTTCTTTAATATTTTCGTCTTTACTTTTCCAATTAGCCCTGATCATACTAAAATCATCAAGTTGTAATAAAAAGTCTTTTCTTTGTGAAAAAAGTTTTTTTACATCATCTTCTTCATTTTTTGAAGCGATGGCAAGTAAAAAACCTTGATTTTTTAAATTTAAAAGCTCACTTTGTAAGGCTTTATGATTGCTAGATAAAGTAAGATTTTCAATGCCATCTTCGCCTAAAATTCCTTGGTATAAGGTATTATCAAGATCTATGATGATTGCTTTTAAAGCTGGTTGCAAGAAGCTAGGTAGGATTTTTAGTCCTAGAATTTGGGCTAATTTTACACAAGCTTTATTACTAAGTCTGCTTGCATTTATTTCAAAATTACTATCATCTATGATGAGATTTTCATCTAAAAAGGGCTTTAGTATTTTGCAAATACTATATTCTTTTAAGCTTGTATTACCAAGTAAAAGTGTGATGATAGGAGCGTTGCTAATGCTTGATAGCTCTTGTATTTTTTCTTTGATAAAATCATCTACATTTTTTTTATAATTGTTTAAATCTATAAATATGATGTTTAAATCTGCTTTTTGAAAATTATCATAACTTAAACTATCATCATAAGAGCTTATGTTAAATTCAGCCTTTAATTTACTAAAGGCTAAAAATGCATTTAGTATGCTTGAAATCACTTCAAAAGAGTGATTTCTAAAAACATTAATAGCAATTTTTTTATAATGATTTTCCTTGCTAAGTTTTATGAGATCATTTCTTTTTAAATTTGGTAAAAAAAGATTCATTCTTTGACCAAAACTACTGCCATTACAATAGCATTTTTTGTTTTTAGTGCTTTTTCTAAAGAATAATTATTCGCCATAAAATATTCACATTCTTTGATTTTCAATCCTGCTTTATTAAGTAATTCTTTAACTTCATCAGGATGAGAAAATAAATAAATATGATCAATTGCAGGAGCGTTGATAGGTATAGTCGCAAAGATTTCTCCATTATCATTTAATAAGGCTTTTACATCTTTCATAAATTGTAAAGGTTGTTCAACATGTTCTAAAACCTCTCCCATTACTACCAAATCAGCTTTGTTGTTAAACTCACATTTGGTAAAATCTTTACATATAAATTCGCATTTAGTATTTATTTTGCCAAACTGATTTTCTACCATATCCTTGCTCATTTGACAACTTATAGGAGATATATCGATGCCAAAATATTCTTTAAATTTTTGACTTCTTAGGGCTTTAACAAAAAATTCACCATGTCCTGGTCCTATTTCAAGATAGGTATTTTCTTGATTTTGTTTTTCATCTATATACTTAGCAAAATATCTTCTAACCTCAATATGAGCATTCCATATAAAAGAAGATATAGCAAGACCTACCATGTATTGCTTCATATAATTTTCATTAAAATACACCACATTTTCTACTTCTGCTAAGGTGCTATATCTATATTTTCCAAATTCTATAAAATATCTAGTTTCTTCTAAAGTATCATTTAATACAACTATATAGCTTTGAGCTTGTTCTTCTAAAGTAATATTTAGTGTATCTTTGTAATAAACAATAAGCTTTTCTAAATCTTCATATTCTTCTTTAGAGAGTTGTAATCCATCTAAACATTTTTTGTGTAGTGGATTTTTTTCTTCTATTAGTTTAAATAATTCTTTTGTATTTTCTAGCATAATTTCTCCTTAATAGCTTGCAAAAGTTCATTTTGTGATTTTAGCTGACTTAATTCATCTTTACTAAATTTGATTTCAAATTCTTCTTCTAAGCTCATGATTATATCAATATGATTTAAAGAAGTCCAATTTTTGCAATTTTGCATGCTTAAATTTGAATTTTCATCAACTTTTACTTCTAGTATATTTTCTAAAATTTCATAAAATTTATTTTCCATGATTAATCCTGTAATATAAAAATATTTTTATCTTCATCAAGAGCATTTTTTATCGCTTCTTTGTATTCTTTTGTATGAAATAAACATATAGTTGCACCACCAAAATTTTCGTATATAAAATTTTTTGTTTTTTTAGTAATATAGTTTATATTATCGACATTTGGTAAAGATTTTTTATCTAAATGTCTAACATAAAATTTTATTTTTTTATCATGCATTCTGTTTTGTTCGTCTATTATTTTTCCGTGAAAATCTTTAAAATATCTGTAATCTACTCGGTATTCTTCTTCGATATAATGAGTTAGAGTGTGTCCTGTAGTGCTTCCAAAAAGTATATATTTTCCATTTTCTTGTGTTAAAATATCATACACACAATTTTCTCCAAAACAACTTGTAGTGTCCTTTAAAAACAATTCTTCTTTGGCTCCTTTTATAGCAAAGGAAAATATAGGATCATTAGTGCGTTTTACTCCTGCTTGTTTGCGAAAATATTCATTTAAAGCACCCATTTTTGTAGGAGAATTTAATTTATCATAAACTTCATTTTTGCAAAAACTATAAGTAAAAGTAGGCATGATTAAAGTACCTTCTTTACCTATAACTTCAAAAAAACAATCTAATATAGTTTGTAAAAATTCATTTCTAGGAAGCAAGGGTGTGCCAAAATTAAAAAGTTCAGTATGCACACACAAAATATCGCCTTTTTTGATGCCAAGTTTTCTGAAAGCTTCTATTAAGTCAATATTAGAGTATTTTTTATCATTATGTTCTAAGAAATATTTCATTTTATCAATCCGTGAAATTTTAATTTTTCTATTAAATCTTTTAATTCATAAGCTTGCATGTTTAGCTTTGAGGCTATATCTAAAACATCGTTTTTACCATCGCAATATGCTAAAAAATTACATGATATTGGTATATCATTGGTTGAAGAAGTATTGATAGTATGGTATAAGCCTCTTTTACCTAAATTAGGTTCGCAAAATATCGTATTTTGATAAAATTCATTAACCTCTAAATTCATAATGATTTCTTGCATAGCTTTTAAGCCACCTTGCAATCCCTCTTCACTGATGAAATTTAAGTCATCCTTGCTAGTATGATATTCTTTATACTCTAGATACTTACTTCTACAAATTCCGACTACGGGTAAATTTACTAAAGGAGCACAGTATTGTCTCTCATCGCTTCCTCTATCTAAAAAGCTAAATTCTTTAAAATTATTTTTTTCTTTTAAGGTATGCAAAGCTACTTTATCTGCTAGGGTATTTTCACTTGGAGTGTGAATGAGTGAGTAAGCATTATCATCACCTATACAAGAGAGTACAAAACCTGCTTTGGTATGTTTTTGTAAGTGCTTTAAATGTTTACTAAGATAAACTATACTCCCTATGGTTTCAGGAGTAAAAATAAAACGATAATTGTATTTTCTCTCTTTAAGTTCTAAAAGCCATTTAGCTAAAAATGTAGCTACCACAGGACCACTTAACTCGTTATTTGCCATAGATGGATGACAAAGATAAGTGGAAATTAAAATTTCATCTTTTGTTTCTTGTGTGCTAGGTATGAGCAAGTCAGCATAGTTTAAAACTCCATTTTCATGGTGTTTTGCATCTATGAAAACTTTATATTTTCCTTCTTTTAGTTTAACTCTATCTTCATGTTTTATACAAAACCCCCAACGCCTTTTATAATAGCTTGTCACATAAGGTATGGCATCAGGCATATCCTCTATAGAGTAAAGATGCTCTTGTAAGCTTGCTAGATCAAGCTCTGTGTCTATTCCTGTGCTATAGTTTAACATATGAAGATTATTTTGCTTAAAATCACAAATTTTTTCTCCATTTGGAGTGATGATATAAGCATCGTTTATCTCCCATTCAGCAGGTACTTCCCAATCAAATACTTTACTCCCGCTTGCTATAGAGTGAATTTTTAATATACCCCCCCCATAGCTTCATCAAGTATTTTTAAGCTTTGTCTAAAGCCTTTCCCGGTAATACTTCTGCATATAGGAAAAAGCTCACAAGCTAGCTCATACATACTTTTACTCACAACAAGCCTTTTTAGTTTCTTCTAAAATCTTAAATAAACTATCTTTAATAAATTGTGCTTCTTTTAAATTCATTTCTTGATGAGCAGGTATGCTAAGTTCAGCTTTATAAAAATTATCCGCATTTTCTAAGAATAAATTTCCATATAAGTTTTTATAATAACTAAACTCATAAGTAGGCTTATAATGCACTTGTATACCTATGTCCAAATTTAATAATTTTTCAAAAATAATCTCTTTTTGGCAATAAAACTCAGGAAAAAGCAAAATAGGATATAAATGTCTTGAGCTTTTTTTATAATCTTTGATTTTTATAGTGCTAAAATAAGGATTTTTTTCAAATTCTTTATCGTAAAAACTTGTGATGATTTCTCTTTTTTCTAGCATATTATCAAGTTTTTTTAGTTGATTTATACCTAAAGCACAAGCTACATCACTTAAACGATAATTATAGCCTAGTTCAATCATATCACTATCCCAAAGCCTTTTTTTGACTATACCATGACTTCTTAAAAGCTTGATTTTTGAGATTAATTCCTCATCATTGCTAACAACCGCACCACCTTCAAAGGTTGTGATAGGTTTAACCGGATGAAAAGAAAATATGCTCAAATCCCCCATAGAACCTACTTTTTGATCTTTATAAATAGCACCTAGAGCATGACTTGCATCATCAATTAGTGGGATGTTGTGTTGTTTAGCTAAGGCTAGGATTTCATCCATCTCTACACTATTTCCCGCAAAATCAACCACGCAAATTGCTCCTATATTAGAGCTATCTTGGCTTAATCTTAAAGCAAGTTTTTTCTCATCAATATTTCCATCGCTTTTTACATCTATAAACTCAACCCTAGCACCTGCCATTAAAGCTGCATTTGCAGTTGCAGCAAAGGTAATGGGGGTTGTTAAGACAATTTTATCTTTTACATTTAAAGATAAATATGCAAGGTGTAAAGCAGAAGTAGCTGAATTTAGCACGCAAGCATATTTTACACCTACATATTCACAAAGGGCTTGTTCAAATTCTTCAACCTTTTTTCCACCGGTTAAAAAATCATCTTTTAAAGCCTCACAAACTACTTGTATGTCTTGTTCGTCAATATTTTGATGAGAATAAGTTATCATTTTTCAAGCTCTGTATGATTTATTATATTTAAAAGCTCTTCTTGGCTAATCCATGATGGATTATTATCAGAGCTATAAGAAAAGCCATTAGAAACTTTTTTACCCTTTTGTCCTTTTGCATTTATACTAAAATCAACATTAGTGTTATTAAATTGAATACTTGGATTAATAGCATAATAATTTTCAAATTCATAAGTTAAATGACTATCATCACTTGAAATCATAATTTCATGTAGTTTTTCACCTGCTCTTATACCTATGATTTTATGAGCTAAATTAGGAGCCATAGTTTTAGCTAAATCAACGATTTTCATAGAAGGAATTTTTGGTACGAAAATTTCCCCTCCATGCATATAGGCAAAATTATTCAGCACGAAATTAACCCCATCTTCTAAGGATATCCAAAATCTTGTCATTCTCTCATCTGTGATAGGAAGTTCTTTAGCACCTTCATTGATTAGTTTTTTAAAAAATGGTATGACAGATCCTCTTGAACCTACTACATTACCATATCTTGTAACGCTAAATTTAGTATGAGAATTTCCTGCGATGTTGTTTGCTGCTACAAAAAGCTTATCACTTGCAAGCTTTGTAGCTCCATATAAATTAATAGGATTGCATGCTTTATCAGTTGAAAGAGCGATACATTTTTCTACATTATTTTCCAAACACGCATCGATTACATTTTGTGCTCCATGGATATTAGTTTTTATACATTCCATTGGATTATATTCTGCAATTGGCACATGTTTCATAGCAGCTGCATGAATGACAAAATCAACATCCTTCATTGCTATGCTCAATCTTTCTTTATCTCTTACATCGCCTATAAAATAACGCATACAATCATCATTAAATTCTCTTACCATTTCAAATTGTTTTAACTCATCTCTTGAATAAATGATGATTTTTTTAGGTTTGTATTTTTGAAGTAAAGTTTTAGTATAAGTTTTTCCAAAACTTCCTGTGCCACCGGTGATTAAAATGCTTTTTCCATTAAACATATATATTTTCCTATTACTTGACTAAGTTTTTATATCGGTTGAAAATAAAATTATTTTAAAATTCTTGGTAAAGTTATACCTGTTTGAGCTTGGTATTTACCCTTCTTATCAGCATATGTTACATCACAAGGTTCATCTCCTTGTAAAAATAAAACTTGAGCTATACCCTCATTAGCATAAATTTTAGCAGGTAGTGGGGTTGTGTTTGAAATTTCTATAGTGATATGTCCTTCAAAACCTGGCTCAAAAGGAGTTACATTTACTATAATGCCACATCTTGCATAAGTGCTTTTGCCAAGACAAATAGCCAAAACATCATTTGGCATTTTAAAATACTCAACTGTTCTTGCAAGCGCGAAAGAATTTGCAGGTACTATACATACATCGCCTATAAAATCTACTACATTTTCTTCTACAAAATTTTTAGGATCTACAACAGTGGAATTTACATTAGTGAAAATCTTAAATTCTCTTCCAACTCTTATATCATATCCATAGCTTGAAAGCCCATAACTAACTATACCTTTACCTATATTTGCTTCACAAAATGGCTCTATCATATTGTGCTCTAATGCCATTTTTTTGATCCAATTATCTGCTTTTAAGCCCATTTTTGTCCTTTATAATTAAAGTGAATTTTTAAATTATATCTTAAAATAAAAGTAAAAAATAAATAATTGAAGTTATTTTTAGTATTTTTATATATAATTATAAATTAAGTCTTATAAATTAAGGAGAATATATGACAAAAGAAGAAATCAAAGAACTAATGCAACTTTTTGCAGAAGCAAATATAAGCAAGATTAAAATAAAAGAACAAGATGGATTTGAAATAGAACTTGAAAGAGATATGTGTTGTGAATTACCAGCTCCAGCTCCTGTTGCTCCAGCTCCACAGCCAATTAATGTAAATGTAGTTAATGAAACCAAAGCAAGCTCAAACTCTTCTAATAAACCGACTATCAATAGCCCTATGGTAGGTACTTTTTATCAAGCTCCAAGCCCAGGTGCAGCACCTTTTGCTAAAGCAGGACAAACTATTAAAAAAGGAAGTACTATAGCAATTATTGAAGCGATGAAAATTATGAATGAAATCGAAGCTGAATATGATTGTAGGATAGTAGAAGTATTAGTTGCAGATGGTCAGCCTGTAGAATTTGGTATGCCTTTATTTGTGGTGGAGAAATTATAAAATGGAAATTAAAAAAGTTTTAATAGCAAATCGTGGAGAAATTGCATTAAGAGCTTTAAGAACTGTAAAAGAAATGGGAAAAAAAGCAATTTGTGTGTATTCTACTGCAGATAAAGATGCTTTGTATTTAAAATATGCTGATGCGAGTATTTGCATAGGAAATGCTAGAAGTTCAGAAAGCTATTTAAATATCCCAGCTATTATTAGTGCAGCTGAAATTAGCGAAGCGGATGCGATTTTTCCAGGATATGGATTTTTAAGTGAAAATCAAAATTTTGTTGAAATTTGTGCAAAACATAATATCAAATTCATAGGTCCTTCAGTAGCTGCTATGGCACTAATGAGTGATAAAAGTAAAGCAAAACAAGTAATGCAAAGAGCAGGTGTGCCTGTAATCCCAGGAAGCGATGGGGCTTTAGGTGGGGTTGAAGCAGCAAAAAAACTTGCTAAAGAAATAGGCTATCCTGTGATTTTAAAGGCAGCAGCAGGTGGTGGCGGCCGTGGTATGCGTGTAGTTGAAGATGAAAAAGATTTAGAAAAAGCTTACTGGTCAGCAGAAAGTGAAGCGATGAGTGCTTTTGGCGATGGAACTATGTATATGGAAAAATATATCCAAAACCCACGCCATATAGAAGTGCAAATCATAGGAGATAGCTTTGGAAATGTGATACATTTGGGTGAGAGAGATTGCTCTATGCAAAGACGCCATCAAAAACTTATAGAAGAATCTCCTGCAATTTTACTAGATGAAAAAACAAGAGCAAGACTTCATGAAACAGCAGTTAAAGCTGCTAAGGCTATTGATTATGAAGGTGCGGGAACTTTTGAGTTTTTAGTGGATAAAAATTTAGATTTTTATTTTATCGAGATGAATACGCGTTTGCAGGTTGAGCATTGTGTGAGTGAGATGGTAAGCGGGGTAGATATTATCGAGCTTATGATTAAAGTAGCAGAAGGGTATCCTTTGCCAAAACAAGAAGAAATTAAACTTAAGGGTCATTCTATAGAATGTAGAATTACTGCTGAAGATTCTAAAACTTTCTTACCTTGCCCAGGTAAAATCACAAAATATGTAGCTCCTGCAGGACGCAATGTAAGAATGGAAAGCCATTGTTATCAAGATTATAGTGTGCCTCCATATTATGATTCTATGATTGGAAAATTAGTCGTTTGGGGAGAAGATAGAAACACAGCTATAGCTAAAATGAAAATAGCCTTGCAAGAGCTTATTGTAGGTGGGATAAAAACAACCAAGGATTTTCATTTAGCGATGATGGATAATGCAGATTTTATCAATAATAATTATGATACAAATTATCTTTCAAGACATTAATTGAAGATAGGTTTTAACCTATCTTAATTCTTCTATATGAGCATTTGCTCTTATTTTATCAAGATGATTTTTTAAGGCTTGTTCTTTTTGAGTTAGGGTATAGACATTGCTAACTTGATCTTTGATTAAATCAAATTCGATAGGATTTTTACCATATTTTTCTTTTACAAAATACACTATATAAGCGTTTTCGCCATTTAACACTGGAGTAAATTCTCCTATTTTTGTATTATTTAACAAAGCAAGTAATCTTGGATCTAAACTAGCTGCGTTTAAACTAATGGCTTTTGATTTAATTTGAGAATTTTTATACATAGGATTTTGTGCAAGCTGTTGTAAAAGTTCAGGATTGGTAGAATTATAAACAACTAAGTCTATATTTGAAAAAGTGCTAAATTTATCAAGATTGCTTTCATAAAAATGTTTTAGTGTTTCATCATCAATATTGATTTTTGCATTTTGCATTATGCTTCTATAAAGTTTTTCTCTTTCAAGATCTTTTCTAATTTTGTTTTTAAAAACTTCAAAACTTAAACCATCTTTTTCTATCTTTGCTTGCAAACCATTAATGTCAGTTTTATTGCCTTTTGCTATTTGGGCTAATTTTTCATTAAGTTCAAAAGTGCTTACATAAATTCCTAGCTTTTTAGCTTCGCTTTGTTGAACTTTATCATCTACTAAAAATGCTATAGCTTTTTGTTTGTCATTAGTTTTTAATTCTTTCATAGTTTGTTCTATATCATAAAGAGTAATAGGTTGATTTTCTACTACCATTGCTACACCACCAAGGGTTTGAGCATATAAAATATTTGCAGCAAAACAACAAGATATTAAAAATTTTCTCATATAAAACCTTTATTTAAGTGTAAATATAGCATTATAACAATAAAAATTTAAAAAAGGTAAAAATATGCAAGAAATCACAACGCGTTTTGCTCCTTCTCCAACAGGATATTTGCACATAGGAGGGCTTAGAACAGCTTTATATAATTATCTTTATGCAAGAAAAAATAAGGGTAAATTTTTATTGCGTATTGAAGATACGGATTTAAAAAGAAATTCACAAGAAGCTACGCAAGCTATTATAGAAGCATTTAAATGGTGTGGGCTTGATTATGATGGGACGATTGAGTATCAATCTCAAAGATTTGATATTTATAAAAAATACATTCAAAAATTATTAGATGAGGGCAAGGCTTATTATTGTTATATGAGCAAAGAAGAGCTTGATGAGTTAAGAGCTAAGCAAGAAGCAGCTAAAGAGCGTCCAAAATATGATGGTAGATATAGAGATTTTAAAGGAACTCCCCCAAGTGGTATTGAGCCTGTGGTGCGTATAAAAGCACCACAAAGTGGAGAGATTAAATTTATAGATGGCATTAAAGGCGAGGTTAGTTTTAAGGCTGAAGATATCTTAGATGATTTTGTAATTGCAAGAAGCGATGGTAGCCCAATTTATAATTTAACCGTTGTAATTGATGATGCACTAATGGGTGTGAGTGATGTTATAAGAGGAGATGATCATTTATCAAATACTCCAAAACAAATTGTCCTTTATGAAGCACTAGGCTTTAAAATACCTAAATTTTATCATGTAGCTATGATACATGGTGAAGATGGCAAGAAACTTTCTAAGCGTCATGGAGCAACTGATGTGATGGAATATAAAAATATGGGGATTTTACCTCAAGCCCTGCTTAATTTCTTAGTGCGTCTTGGTTGGAGTCATGGCGATGATGAAATTTTTTCTTTAGAAAGTATGCAAGAGCTTTTTGATCCAAATCATATTAACAAAAGTGCTTCTTGCTATAATTTTAAAAAATTAGAATGGCTTAATGCTCATTATATTAAAACTTTACCTTTTGAAGAAATCAATAGACAATTAAAAGATTTAGGATTTGATTTAAGTCAGTATGAAAAAGCAGGCTTTTTGCTAGATATGTTAAGAGAGAGAGCTAAAACCTTACATGATATTATTAGTGGGGCTAAAGTGTTACTAAATGACCCAAAAGAATATAATCAAAAGGCTGTAGATAAATTTCTCAATGTTACAAATTTAACTTATTTGGAAAAATACGCTATGGTTTTAAATGAGCAAAAAAATGCTTGTGAATTTGAAGAATTAACTAATCAATTCTTAGAAGAAAATAATCTTAAGTTAAAAGATCTAGCTCAAGCTATACGCATTGCACTCACAGGAAACTCGGTTAGTCCTAGTATATTTGAAGTATTGGAATTTTTAGGAGTGCAAAAGGCTAAACTTAGGATAAAAAATTTACTAAATTATATGAAGGAAAAATAATGAATTTAAAAGAAGAGGCTTTAGAATATCACTTAGGTGGTAAAGTAGATATTGTTGCTAGAAAGCCTATGGATAGTGCACATGATTTATCTTTGGCGTATTCTCCTGGGGTTGCTGAACCTTGTATTGAGATAGCAAAAGATGAAACTTTAGCTTATAAATACACTAATAAAGCTAATTTAGTTGCTATAGTAAGCGATGGTAGTGCGGTTTTGGGACTTGGCAATATAGGAGCGAGTGCAAGCAAACCTGTTATGGAAGGAAAAGCTTGTTTGTTTAAAAAATTTGCTAATGTTAATGCTTATGATTTGGAAATTAATGCTCATAGTATAGACGAGATTGTTACCTTTTGTAAAGCTATAGCACCTACTTTTGGAGGAATTAATTTAGAAGATATTTCAGCACCAAAATGCTTTGAAATAGAAGCTGCTTTGCAAGATCTTGGAATTCCTGTAATGCATGATGACCAACATGGAACTGCGATCATTTCTACAGCAGGATTAATGAATGCTATGGAAATTAGTGGTAAAAAATTTGAAGATATTAAAGTAGTGGTAAGTGGTGCAGGTGCAGCAGGTATTGCAAGTGCTAGAATGTATAGAAATTTAGGGGTTAAAAATATCGTTTTAGTAGATAGTAAAGGTGTGATTAATACTCAAAGAGATGATTTAAATAAATACAAACTAGAATTTGTAAGCGATACCAAAGATAGCACTTTAAGAGAAGCTTTAAAAGGTGCTGATGTATTTTTGGGTTTGAGTGCACCTAAGATTTTAGATGATGAGATGATTTTAAGTATGGCAAAAGATCCCGTGATTTTTGCATTAGCTAATCCTGTACCTGAAGTAATGCCAGAAGATGTTAAAAGAGTTAGAAACGATGCTATAGTTGGAACAGGTAGAAGTGATTATCCAAATCAAATTAATAATGTTTTAGGTTTTCCTTTTATCTTTAGAGGAGCTTTAGATGTAAAGGCAACTAAAATTACTGAAAATATGAAAATAGCAGCTGCAAAAGCTTTGGCTGATTTAGCTAAGCTTGAAGTAACTGATGAGGTAAAACAAGCTTATGGAGTAGAAGAGCTTAGTTTTGGTAGAGATTATGTGATACCAAAACCATTTGATAGCAGAGTAAAAGCTGTAGTTAGTGCTGCGGTAGCAAAAGCTGCGGTTGAAGATGGAGTAGCTTTGATAAATAATTTTGATTATCAGAGATATTTTGATAGTTTAAAATAATTTTTTATAAATTAAGTTTTATTTAAAATAATTTTTTATTATAAAACTTAATTTTATCTATTTTTTATTGTTTATATGAGTTATAAAAACATATTTTTTAAAAATCATTTAAAAAATATGTTTTAAATGTTACTTTTTTTCTTTTTAAATTATATAAATTTGATATTACTAGTGTTTTTAATAAAATTAATTTATATTTAAGATATTTTTTAATAGGATATTTTTACTTAATCATAGAAAGGTCGAGATGATTTTTGGTAAGATAGATTATCTTAATTTACTCCCTTTACATATCTATCTTAAAAAATCAGCTTTTCCTAGCTATGTTAAGCAAACTACAGAATACAAAAAAGGGGTTCCTAGTAAGCTAAATCGCCATTTGTATTTTAGACGCATTGATGCAGCGATTATCTCAAGTGTTGAAAGTCGTAGAAAAAAATACAAAACCTTAAATGTGGGGATTTGCGCAAGCAAAAAGGTAAAAAGCGTTTTAGTGAAAAAACAATCTGAAAGCAAAGAAGATGCAAGCTCTGCAACTTCTAATGCTCTTGCAAAAGTTTTAAAGCAAAAAGGGGAGGTTATCATCGGTGATAAGGCTTTAAAACTTTATTTGCAAAATCCAAAAGATTATATTGATTTATGCGAATTATGGTATGAAAAGACAAAACTACCTTTTGTTTTTGCTCGATTTTCTTGTATTAAAAATTTTTCTATTTATAAAAAAATGATGAAAAATTTCACAAAAAGTAAAATTTTCATTCCGCAATATATTTTGCTAGATTATTCTAAGTCAAGAAATCTTTCTCAAAAAGAAATTAGTGCATATTTAAAGCTAATTTACTACAAAATAGGAACAAAGGAGCAAAAGGCGCTAAAAAAATTTTTAGCCAATGCAAACAGCAAGATACTATAAAAAGGACAATTTATGAGTATAGCTAAACAATATATCAATGAAACCTTAGAAAAAATTCAAGCAACTTCCCCAAGACAACCTATCTTTTTTCAAGCAGCAACTGAAGTGTTAAATTCTTTAGAACCTTTACTTGAATCTAACAAAACTTATCAAGATCATGCTATATTAGAGCGTATTGTTATGCCTGAAAAAACGACTATATTTAGAGTTGTATATATCAATGATGCGGGTAAAGCTCAAACGCATTTTGGTTATAGAGTGCAGTTTAATTCTAGTTTAGGACCTTATAAAGGTGGGATCAGATTTCATCCTAGTGTAGATTTAGATGTTTTGAAATTTTTAGGTTTTGAACAAATTTTCAAAAACTCTCTAACAGGTTTAATGATAGGGGGAGCTAAAGGAGGAGCAAATTTTGACCCTAAAGGCAAAAGCGAAGCAGAAATTATGCGTTTTTGTCAAGCTTTTATGGTCGAGCTTTCAAAAATCATAGGTGCAAGCACTGATGTGCCAGCAGGTGATATAGGGGTTGGTGCTAGAGAAATTGGATATATGTTTGGAGCTTATAAGAAAATTAGCTCTAATTTTGATGGAACTTTAACGGGAAAGAAAATTCCATGGGGTGGAAGTTTAGTAAGAACAGAAGCAACAGGGTATGGCTGTGTGTATTTTACTCAAGAAATGCTAGCAAAATATAACAATGCATTAGAAGGAAAAGAGTGTGCAGTTTCAGGTAGTGGAAATGTGGCAATTTATACCATAGAAAAATTACATCAACTTGGTGCAAAAGCAATCACAATAAGCGATAGCGATGGATTTGTTTATGATAAAGATGGGATAGATTTAGATTTATTAAAAGAAATTAAGGAAGTAAAAAGAGCTAGAGTGAGTGATTATGCAATGCTTAAAAAAGGTGCTATTTTTACTCCAAAAAGTGCGTATAAACAAGGTTGTAATGGAGTATGGAGTATACCTTGTGATATAGCTTTTCCAAGTGCTACGCAAAATGAATTAAATTTAGAAGATATTAAAACCTTATATCACAATGGTTGTCGTATGGTAGCAGAGGGAGCTAATATGCCAAGCACACTTGAAGCGATCGATTTTATGTTAAATCAAAAAGACTTTTTATTTGCGCCAGCTAAGGCTGCTAATGCAGGTGGTGTAGCGACTTCTCAACTTGAAATGCAACAAAATGCAAGTATGTGTCAATGGAGCTTTGAGGAAGTTGATGCAAAATTACATAAGATTATGAAAAATATTTTTGAAAATTCATACGAGTATGCAAAAGCTTATAATCATGAAGGAAATTTAGTAGTAGGCTCAAATATAGCAGGCTTTAAAAAAGTAGCTGATGCGATGATTGATCATGGTTATATTTAAAAAGATGGCTTAAATGCCATCTTTAGTGTATATAAAAAAAGCTTGTTATTTGATTAGCGATTTTTTCTTCTAAAGACTCTTTGGCTCTGTCTATATTGCCAAGATAAGCAGTTCTTGCTAAAAGCGAGGTGCTTTGAGTAGAGTTTTTGGAGCTAATTTGTAAATTAACTTGCAAAAGATAGTAATTTTCTACTTCCATTTCAAAAACATCATCTATTTTATCAAAATCATTATAAAAAAATCTCGCATTAGAAGCGCGTAATCTTTGTGCGTAAGAAAATTTCTTAAAATCTACTATATTGATATAAATTTTATAATCACTCTGAACATTATTTAAAACTAAGCCTAAATTTTGTAATTTTTGAGCGAGCTTGGCTTCTAAATTTGTGTTTAATTTTGAAGGATTATTGATGTGTAAAGAAAAACTTTGATTTTTATTAGCATGCAGGAAAATACCTTCATTATTTGTTTGGATAAAAGTTTGCATAGGGCCTGTGCAAGCACTTAAAAATAGTGCAAACACAAGCAAGAAAAAATTATTTTTGAGCATCGATTATAGTTGGCACAGCACGAAGACCAAGTTTAGAGTATTTTGCGAAAGTTTCTCTTACTGCTTTAACCTCAGCTTCACTAGGTTTTTTATAATCTTTTAAATTTTTATCATAATATTTTTTCATGATAGCGATTTTTTGTGCATCATCTTTAGCATTTTTACTTTCTTTGTAAATTAATGCAGATTTTTCAAAAGCACTAGTATCATGGATAGGGGTTAAGATAAATTTCACTTGATGGGTTTTTAGTGTTTCTTCTATTTTATCTAAATGCATTCTACAATATGGACATTCAGGATCGCTAAAAACATAAAGTAAAGGTTTGTTTTTATCGCCTAAAGAAATAAACATTTTTTCTTTTTTAAGTTCAACTAGAGCTTTTTTTGAAAATTCAGCTTGTTGTTTTTCCATGAGTTTTGCTTGATAAACTTGAGAGTAAAATTCACCTTTTTTTACATCAATTACTTCAGTTGTGATGATATTATCTTGAGTGAAAACGATTTCTTGGAAATTTTTACCACTAATTTCAAAATTAACTATCACAGCTTCAAAGTTAGTGTCAGGAATTTTTTCTCTACTAGAAACACTAATGTTTGCATTTGATAAATTTGGATTTTTCTTAAAAAAATTAATAATTTCTTCATTGCTTGCAGCAAATAAAGAGCTAGCAAGGGTTAAGAGAGCTAAAGATTTTTTCATCATTTTCCTTTGTTTTAAAATTTTTGCACATTATAAAATGTAATCTTTAACACTTAGATTTTTAATATTCTTTTTTCCTCTATTTTTTTAACTTGAGGATAGTTTTTATCAAGATATTCTAAATAAGCTATGGCATATTTTCTTGAAATTTGAAAATGATTTTTAACAAAAGCTACATCTAAATGATGATTTTGCAAAAGTTTTAAAAACTCTTGCATGAGATTTTCAAGAGTATTTTTTTCTATAAAAAGATTATGTGCTAATCTTTTGACTTTGTTTTCTTTGGTGAGTTTTTTTAAGATAAGATCTCCATTTTTCCTATCAAGCTCTAAATATTCATAAAGATTGTAAGGTGCAGTAGGTTTTATACCTTCTTTTTTTAAAATTTCATAAAGCTCACAATGAGCCTTTTCTTGTAATTTTTCAAAATCTTGTCCTTTTAAAAACCATATGCCATCTTTAAAATCTAATTTTTCTTGCATTTGCTTGAGTGTATAAGCGCAAAAGCTCTCACTTGCCCAGCTAAGCCTTAAGGCGATAGAATGAGGCGAGATTAAAGCATAAGGATTTTTAGAGAAAATAAAATCAACAAATTCTTTCAAAATTTGCATAGCATTTAAATCATATACATTTAAAGCTTGCTCATCGACAAAAACATGATTTAAGCTTTTTGCTAGGTTTAGGGCTTGCTCATGAGTGAGTTTAAAGCGTTGATAGCTTGAAAGTAATCCAAAGCCAAGTTTGTGAGTTTGTTTTAAAAACTCAAATACCTTTTTTAAATCTTTTTGTTCTAAAAGTGCTAAATACTTAGCTTTTATATCTTTTTTTAAAGGCTCACTTACCGCATTAAGAACCACACCACCGCTTTTAATACGCCTATTTTCAAGCAAGATGAATTTATCATCAAAACACAAAGGTAAGCTTTTATCAAATTCTAAGTTAATATAAGTTTTATCTTCAAATTCTTTGATTACACTAATTTTTGCATTAAGCTTTTTTGAGCCACTACAAAATTCTAAAATACTCCCGTGTTTAATCTCTGTATTAAAAACAACTCCATCGATACTTTTAAAACTTTTAAAAACACCTTTTTTACTTAATATATAGCCTTTTTTTAACTCATGATAATCACAATTTAAACTCAAAGCAACTCTATTATAAGCTTTTGCTTCTAAAACATTTTCTTCATGAATTTGTATATTTTTTACAATGATATCTTTTTGATTTTCAATGCAAAATATTTTTTCATTTTTGCTTATTTTTCCTTCATTTAAACTCCCTGTTACTACTGTTCCTATACCTTTTAGAGAAAAAACTCTATCAATGTAGTATCTAAAAATCAAATTTTCATCATTTTCTTTAGGTTTTAAACTAAGTAGATAGTTTTTTAAATTTAATATACTTTGCTCATCATAAATGCTAGTTGGAAAAACTTTTAAGATATTGATTTTAAAGGCTTTTAATTCTTTCAAAAGCTCTGCTTGCTTTTGTACTAAATCCTTGCATAAATCAACCTTACTCAAAATAAGCACTACATCTTTTACGCCTAAAAATTCCAAAACCCTTAAATGCTCTATACTTTGAGCCTTTAAACCCTCGTTTATATCTATGACAAACATACATACCCTAAAGCCAAAAGCACCACTTATCATAGTTTTAATTAAACTTTCATGCCCAGGCACATCGATAAAAGCAATATTTAAATTTTCACTTTTTAAATTTGAAAAGCTAAGATTAATCGTAATGCCTTTTTCTTGCTCTTCTTTTAAATCATCGCCTTCAAAACCATTTAAAGCTTTAATAAGCGAAGTTTTACCATGATCAATATGCCCAGCAGCGCCTATGATGATACTATGCATGAAATACCTCTTTAATAATGCTTATTATTTTGTTTAAATCTTTTTCTAAAATACTTCTAAAATCTAGCACAAAATGCCCATTTTCAACACGGCCGATTACGCCTTTTTTTCTAAATTTTTCTTGTAAAAGCAAAGCTTTCTCATCAAAACTTAACACAAAAGTATCTAAGCTTTTATCAGGCATAGAGCCACCACCTACTAAACTTTTAGAAGCTTTTAACTCACATTTTATAGGAATTTTTTCTTTGACAAAGAGTGCTTTTTTTTCTATGGTTTTTAAATCATCATTTAAAAGTTTTAGTGTGGGGATTTTTTCATATTCTTTTTCTAAGTAAGCTTTGGCAGTTTCATTTAAAAAAGCTAGAGTGATTTTATCAACCCTTAGCATTCTTAGAAGTTGATTTTTCTTTAATTGTTGAATGTATTTTTTCTTTCCAAGTATAATGCCTGCTTGAGTAGAGCCAAAAAGTTTATCACCGCTAAAACTTAAAATATCACAATGTTTTAAAAGCTCTTTCACACTCGGCTCGTTTTTACTAAGTTGTTTATTAATCTTTTCACACCAGCCAGCACCCAAATCATAATAAGATATGAGTTTTTTCTTTTTTGTCAAAGCGTGAATTTCACTTAAGCTTACTTCTTCAAAAAATCCTTTAAAAGCAAAATTAGAACGATGGGTTTTTAAAATCATCTTAGTATTTTCATTGATAGCTTTTTCATAATCATATAAATGAGTTTTATTAGTCGTGCCTATTTCTTTTAGTTTAACTCCAGCTGCTAGCATAACTTCAGGAATTCTAAAATTTCCCCCAATCTCAACTAACTCACTTCTTGAAGTAATAACTTCTTCATTTTTTGCTAAGGTGTTTAAGATCAAAAATACAGCAGAAGCGTTGTTATTAACAACTAAACAATCTTCACAATTAAATAATATTTTTAAATTTGCACTAAGTGCGTCATACCTTGAACCTCTTTTGCCACTTTGCATGTTAAACTCTAAATTAGAATAAGAGCAGATGATTTCTTTAGTTCTTTCAAAAATACTCTCATCAATAATGCTACGACCAAGATTAGTATGTATGATAACTCCACTAGCATTGATCAAACTTTGACTTTGCATGTTTAAAAACTCATCAATACTTTGGGCAATTTTACTTAGCAAATCTTGCAAGCTAAAATTTAAATTTTCATTTTTACTTAGTTCTTTTTTACAATTTGAAACAACTATTTTTGCAAAATGAGATCTTAAATACAAAGGGTAGCTAGCCAAGTTTTCATCGTTTATAAGTGTGTTTATGGGTGGAAAATTTCTAAATTTGTTCATCTTAAACCTTAAGAATAAATTAGTAAAATTATAACTTTTTTATAATGAAATTTATATAATTAAGATTAAAAAATTTAAAAGAGAGTGTTATGAAAGATTTTGTATTTTTAGAAAATGAAGATTTAATTCCTTTAAGTGATGATATTAGCATAGTTCAAAAAGCCTGTAGTGAAGAAGTTTTTATAGGAAATTCAAAGCTTTTAAATCCTGAAGTTTATGCACCTGAGATTAATTTTTACCTTAAAAATTCACAAGATGATGTGCTTAAAAAAGCTAAAACTATTGAGTCTTTATATAAGATTAGATCTAAAGTTTATGATTTAGGGCTTGATTTAGAATACACCAAAGAAGTGGGTAAAAATGTAATTATTGTAAGCAATGAGGATCAAAATGAGCTTATTGAAAGCTTAAAAAAACAAGAATACAAGGTTTTAAAATTAAGTAATGAGCAATGTTTGGGTGTTTTAGGTTGCGTGGGCGAGCTTTGCGTGATAGCTTTAAAAGATAATGAGCAAGTAGAGATTGATTGTGATTTTTTCTTATATGATGTAAAAAAAGAAAGTTTTGATCAACAAAGTGGTTGTTATGATTTAACTACTTTAAGTCAAGAAGAACTTATAAAACTTTTAAATTCTAATTCTCCAAAATATAAATTTAGAAATTATATTAGTTATGATGATAGCATTTGCCAATACCATGAAAGAAGAAGTATCCATTGTGGAAAATGTGCTGAAATTTGTCCTAGTGTGGCTATTTTAAAAGATGATGAGCAAAGAAAATTAGAATTTTCTCATGTGGATTGTTTAAGCTGTGGTGATTGTGTAGGAATTTGTCCTAGTGGAGCGCTTGATTATGCACCTATGCCACGCAATAGCTTTTATGAAATTTTAAAATTTTATGAAGATAAAATCATTTTAATAATCCCTGAGAAAATGTCTATAGAAAATTTAAATATCACTTTAAAAGAAGATGTAATGCCTTTTATGATTAAAGGTGAAAACTATCTTGATCAAGCACATTTTTTAGCTATGCTTCAAACAAGTGGTGCGAGTGTGATTTTTTATAGTGATGGCTTATCACAAGGTGCTTTAGAAGTGATAGCTTTGATGAATGAAATTTTTCAAAGAAAATTTAAACAAAACGCAATTTTTCTAGCTAAAGATGAAAAAGAACTTTTAGAGGCTATAAATCAAGCACATTTTATAGAAAATCTCAAATTTATTTCTTATAATCCTGCGCTTTTAAAAAGAGAAGATTTTGCTATAAGATTAAGAGAGCTTATAAAGGAAGAAAATTTAGGCAATATCCCAAGTAAAGAATGGATACGCTATGGAAAAATCACCATCAATGCAGACACCTGTACTTTATGTCTTTCTTGTGTGGGAGCTTGTAATGTAGGAGCTTTAGTGGCTGATACTAAGGATAATTCTTTGAAATTTAATGCAAGCTTATGTACTACCTGTGGGTATTGTGAGGCAAGTTGTGCTGAAAAAGATACTTTAATGCTTCAAAGAAGTGGGATAGATTTGGAAAAAGAGTATTTTTCTTTTATGGTTTTAGCTCAAGATGAACTTTTTGCTTGTGTAGAGTGTGGAAAAGAATTCGCTACTAAAAAAGCTATTGAGAAAATCGCTAGCATTATGAAGCCAAGATTTATGGGTGATGAAGCTAAGATAAAAACACTATATTGCTGTGCTGAATGTAAAGCAAAAGTAATGATACAAAGTATGAATGTGCTTTAAGCCAAAAGGCTTAAGCACTAAGTTTTAATCCCACCACTCCAGTGATGATTAAAATAATAAAAATGATTTTATTAAGAGTAATTACTTCTTTAAAGATTAAAAATCCCACCACACTAACTAATGCCAAACCACAACCTGCCCAAGTTGCATAAGCTATACTTAAATCAATTTTTTTCAAAGCATAAAATAAACCTGCTAAAGAAAATGAAAAAAACACCGCAAAAACGATTAAATAAAGATTATTTTTACTTATGCTTGCATACTTCATCGAGCTTGTTGCAATCACTTCAAAAACTATACTAATTACTAATACTAACCAATGCATTTTATACATCCTTTTAAATTAATTTAAAAATGAAACCACAAAAGGATAAAAGGTGGTGCAGTAGGGGCTATAAAATAACCACAAGATAATCTTATCTTCCATTTTGTCCATAAGCTAGTATAAAATTTTAAGATAAAAAATCCATAAGTCATTTATAACCTTGTAATAATTTATCTTATTTTAACATTGTTTTTTATATCTTAGTTAAATTTAGCGCAAAAGCTTTTTGGCTCAAAAGCACTTCATCATTTTCTTTAAAATCTTTAGCTTCTAAAGGGCTTAGTGCTACTTGACTGATTTGATTACCTATGGCAAGTATGGCTATAAATATGCTATCTTGTTTTTGTAGTTTTAAAATGCGTGCTTTTATGGCAAATTTTTGCGAGCCTTGTGTCTTTAAAAAAACTTCATTAGGCGAGCCTTCTTTGATGATGGCTCCATTTTCTAAAATGATGACTTTATTAGCTAGTTTATAAACTTCACTTACATCATGGCTGATTAAAATAGTAGTGATTTTATAAGTTTTATGTATATTTAAAAGATAATCATGCAAGTGTAGTTTTATCTCATTATCTAAGGCGCTAAATGGCTCATCTAAAAGTAAAAGTTTGGGTTTTTGCATAATGGCTCTTGCTAAAGCTACGCGTTGTTTTTGTCCCCCGCTTAGTTCTAAAATATGACTTTTTTTGTGTTTGCTTAAATCTAAAAGTTCTAAAAGCTCATTAGCAAATTTTAGATCTTTTTTAGCAAAAAGTAAGTTTTGTTCTACATTCATATTTTCAAATAAAGCATAATCTTGAAAAACAAAACCAAGTTTTCTTTTTTGTGGGCTTAGAAAGTTTTTATCATCAAAAAATATCGTATTATTAAAAGTGCAAATTCCTTGTGCTTTTTCAAAACCTGCTAAAATTCTCAAAAGCGTAGTTTTACCACTACCACTTTTTCCAAAAATAGCACAAAATTCTCCTTCTTTAACTTCAAATTTAATCTTAAGTTTAAATTCTTTTTCTTTATTTTTAAAGATTTTTTCAAAGTCAAGTTTTAGCATAAATACTCTTTGATAAATAAAGCACTAGGATGTACATAAGCAAATACAAAATCATTTTTTTGATAATTTTGCTCTAAAAACTCATGGGTGCTAATTTGAGCTTCGAAAGTGCAAATTTCATTTTCTAATCTTACGATAGTGATGATTTGTCCTTGAAAAATATCAATGATTTTTGCATAAAAGGTATTTAAAAATGAATTTTCTAAATTTTTTTTACTAAGCAAGCACTCGCTACTTTTAAAAGCTAGTAAAACTTCTTGATCAATGCTTGCTTTTTCATCAAGTTCTAAAGCAAGCATAAATAATTTATGTTTATTTATAAGAAATTCTACCCAGTTTATATTTTCATGATTTTTTATAGTATTTATTTTAGCTTTAATCATGGGATATTATAGCCATAAGCTTTGAAAATTTCCTTAGCCTTTTTGCTTAAAATAAAATCATAAAATTTCTTTGCTTTGGCATTATTTTTACCATAAGAAGTGATGATAATGCCTTGATTGATTGGTTCATAAAGCTTTGGATTGATTAAAATATAATTTTTTCCTTCTTGGAGTTTATAAGATTTTAGCGTATCTTCATATAAAGCACTTGCTGCTATAAAACCCACATCGGCTGCTTTTAATGTTTGAGTAAGTGCTTCTCCTATGGATTTTGCCTCGATAATTTTAGTTTTTGTTTGCTCATAAATTTTAGCATTTTGTAAAGTTTCTATACTAGCTTGACCATAGGGAGCAGCTTTGGGATTAGCTATGGTGATGATTTTTACTTTTTCTTCTTTAAGCGTGTCTAATCCTTTGCTTAAATCCATTCTAACACTTAGTAAAGCTAAAGCTCCTTGAGCATAAATAACAGGTTTTGTACTAGCAAAATTATCTTCATACAAACTTTGTGCAAATTTCATATTTGCAGCCATAAATATATCAAATGGCGCTCCATTTTTGATTTGCGAAACTAAATTTCCACTAGCACCTAAGCTTACATTGATACTAATATCAGGGTTTTCTTTTTGAAATTCTTTTTGTAAGGCTTTAAAAGCGTAAGCTACATTTGCAGCTGCAGCGATATTTACATCAGCACTATAGCCAAAAATACACAAAAAAAGTAGGGTAAAAATTTTTTTCATTTTTTATCCTTTTAATAGTAAATTTTAAAAAAATTATAGCTTATTTTTAAAAGCAAAAATAAATTTATATTTTTTGCATATTTTCTAAGACTTATTTCATAAGTAAATAAAAATTACTAATTTTTTTTAAAGAATATTTTTAATGTAAAAATTTATTTTAATTTTTGTATAATATAAGATTTCAATTTATGAAATTTTAAAAGGAAAAAGCTTGTTAAAATACATACTAACTTTGTGTTTATTTTTTAACACTTTGATTTTAGCAAATGACTTTGAAGATTTTGAACAAGAATATCAAAAAAAAGAAGTCAAAGATAGCTTTTATACTTACAATAAAGCTATGAGTAAATTTAATTATGATCTTTATACTTATTTTTTAAGACCGGTTGTGCTTTCTTATAAAAGCATTACTCCAAGCTTTATAAGAACAGGTGTAAAAAATGCTTTTGATACCACAAGATCACCTTTTAGATTTATTAATCATCTTTTAAGTTTAGAATTTAGAAAAGCTGGTGAGGAATTTGGAAGATTTTGTGTGAATGTGATTTTTGGATTTGGTTTGTTAGATAGTGCGAGTAAAACTCCTTTAAAAAGTTATGAAGCTGATTTTGGAACGACTTTGGGTAAATGGGGAGTAGGTAGTGGAGCGCATTTAGTGCTTCCGCTTTTAGGTCCTTATAATGTAAGAGATGCTTTAGCTTTGCCTGTAAATTGGTTTATGGTGCCTGAGGGGTATATTGAGAATTTTTGGGTTGGTGTGGGTGTAAATGCTGCATTAAAACTCAATGAATTAAGTTTTGAGTATGAAAAAATAGATGATATTTACCAAAATAGTGTAGATTATTACATTTTTATACGCGATGCGTATGAACAAAGACGCCAAGAACTCATCAAATAAGGAGATAAAATGAAAAAAATCATAGCTTTGTTTTTTAGCGTAGTATTTGCTTTTGCTTTAAATTTGCAAGATATTTCTAAAACCATGCAAGAAAAAATTGATGAGAGCTTAAAAATTCTAGATCAAAATAAAAACGATAAAGCTAAAGCAGCGGAAAAAATCTTTGCTTTATTTGATGGTGTTTTTGATTATGAACTTATGGCTAAGCTTAGTCTTTCTACAAGATATGAAAAATTAAGTGAAAATGAAAAAAATGAATTTAACAAAGCTTTTGAAAAAAACCTTAAAAAAAGTTTCACAGATAAGCTTGCTTTGTATGATTCTCAAAAATTAAAAGTGATTAATTTAGAAGAAAAAAATAAAAGAGCCTTTTTAAAAACTTCTATGATAGTAGATGGTAAAGAAAATTTTGTAATCTTTAAATTTTATGATAAAAATAATGACTGGCAAATTTATGATGTGGATATTTTTGGTATAAGTATTATACAAACTTATCGCTCACAATTTAAAGATGTCTTACAAAATGGTGATTTTAAAACCTTGCTTGAAAAGCTTTCTAGTGTTGATTTTTCTAAATAATGCTAAGTAAAATTTTAAAAATCTTTCTTAATTTCCCAAAGCTAACTTTGGGGATTACTTTAATCTTTTGTATATTTTTTAGTTTTTTTGCTAAAAATTTAAGTGTTGATGCAAGTGCTGAAAGCTTGCTTTTAGAGCATGATGAGGGTTTGAAACTATATAGAGAAGTTTCAGCACGTTATGGCAATGATAATTTTTTAATGCTTGCTTTTGCTCCTAAAAATAAAGATATTTTTGCTAAAGAAAATTTAGAAACTATCAAAAACTTAACCCTTGATTTAGAAAAAATCAATGGTGTGCAAAAGGTACTTTCTATCACTAATGCGCCTTTACTTGCAAGTTCTAAAGGTAAAGAATTAAAAGAGCTTATCCAAAATATACCTAATATTTTTAGTCAAGATGTGGATGTTAATCTAGCTAAAAAAGAAATTTTAAATCAACCCTTTTATAAAAATAATATCATCTCAAAAGATGGAAAAACAACAGGAATTTTGATTTATCTAGCGCCTGATCTTGTTTATAATGACTTGATTAATTCAAGAGATAGTGCAAAAAGTAAAAATGAAAAAGAGCATTTTAGAGCCTTGATTAAAAAGTACCAAGAAAGCTCAAGGGAATTTAGTGCAAAAAGATTAGAAGAAATTACTAAAATAGTATCTAAATATAGTCAAAATGGAGACTTTTTACACCTTGGTGGTGTTGAAATGATCGCTAATGATATGATTAATTATGTAAAAAGTGATTTAAAAATTTATGGACTTAGTTTAATAGGGCTTTTATTTATAGCACTTTGGTGGTTTTTTGGCTCTTTGCGTTTAGTGTTTTTGGCTTTGGGAATTTGTGTGGTTTCGCTTTTTACTTCAAGTGGGATTTTCGCGCTTTTGGGCTTTGATATTACTGTGGTGTCTTCAAACTATGTAGCTTTGGTACTCATTATCACTGTTTCTGTTGTGATACACTTAATCGTGCATTTTATAGAAAATTTACACAAACACCCAAAAACTAGCGTTTATAAGCTTTTACTCTCAACCTTACTTGATAAAGCAAGTCCTAGTTTTTTTGCTATTTTAACCACGGTTGTTGGGTTTTTAAGTTTTGTTTTTTCAGATATTGAGCCTATTATCAAACTCGGTATTATGATGAGCCTTGGCATCAGTGTGAGTTTGATTTTAGCTTATATTTATTTTGCAAGTATTTTAGTATTAATGCCGCGTTTAAATTTTAAAGAGCTTAATCAAAATTCGTTGAAATTTTTAAGTTTTTGTGCAAATGTAAGTTTAAAACATAGAAAATTTATCTATGGTATAAGTTTATTTTGTGTGGCTTTTGCTTTGTATGGAATTTTGCAAATTAAAGTAGAAAATAGTTTTGTGAGTTATTTTAAAGATAGTTCTAGGATTAAACAAGGTTTGTTGATTATAGATAAAGAGCTAGGTGGAACTATGCCTTTAGATGTGATTGTCAAATTTAAGCAAAATCCAAAACAAAATGAAAGCTTAGATGAGTTTGAACAAGAATTTGATGATTTATCCAAAGATGATAGATATTTTTTTAGTAGTGAAAAAACAAGAATAGCTGCTAAGGTTCATGAGTTTTTAAGTAAGCAAAAATATGTAGGTTCTGTGCTTAGCTTACAAAGTTTGCTAGAGCTTGGAAAAAGCATTAATGATGGTAAGACTTTAGATGATTTTGCTCTAGCATTTTTATATGAAAATTTAGATGAGAATTTTAAAAAGCAAGTTTTAACCCCTTTTGTAAGTGTAGAAAATAATGAGTTGCGATTTAGCGTGCGTATGCTAGATAGTGATCCAAATTTAAGACGCGATGCTTTTTTAAAACAGCTTGAAAAAGACTTAAAAGAACTTTTGCAAAATGATAATGTAGAGGTTAAAATCAGTGGTATTATGCCTTTGTATAATAATATGCTTCAAAGTCTTTTTTCATCACAATTTGACACTTTAGCCTTTGTGGTGCTTGTGATTTTTGCTTTGTTTGTGGTGATTTTTAGAAGTTTTGTTTATGCTTTTGTGGCGATTTTAGCTAATCTCATACCTTTGGCTTTAGTATTTGGCTTAATGGGTATTTTAAATATACCACTTGATATTATGAGTATTACCATAGCTGCTATTTGTATAGGAATAGGGGTTGATGATATGATTCATTATATTCATCGTTTTAAAGAAGAATTAAAACATAAAAGCTTAGAAGAGGCTATAAAAGCTTCACATATGGGTATAGGAAGTGCAATTTATTATACTAGTGTTACGATTATTCTAGGTTTTTTAGTGATGATTAGCAGTAATTTTATCCCGACGATTTATTTTGGTTTGCTTACGGTTTTAGCTATGAGCTTGCTTTTATTTGGCTCGCTTTTTTTATTGCCAAGTTTTATTTTAACTTATCATTATTTTAAAGCAAAATTAAAATAAAGTAAAATCCAAATCACATAAACACCAAAAGCAATAAGCATATATTTTATAAATTGTTTCATCAATACTCCATTTTTTCTAATACCCTTAAGATATAAGTAGCAAACATTAGCGCTTGTGAGCGGTGTGAAATTTTTAATTTTACTTGCTCATCTAATTCACCTAAAGTTTTATCAAAACCTTTTGGAATAAATAAAGGATCATATCCAAAGCCATTATTGCCCCTTGGAGTATCAATAGCAAGGCCATGCATATATCCATGCGTGCTAAAATGTCCATATTTTGAGCTTATGGCTATGGCTGCAGTGTAAAAAGCTTTGCTTTGATGTAGATTTTTTTCATGTAGGGCTTGGATGAGTTTGTTTCTATTGGCCTCATCAGTGCCTTCTTGAGAGTATCTTGCAGAAAAAATCCCTGGCGCATTGTCTAAAGCCTCTACGCTTATACCACTGTCATCACTTAAGGTGATAAATTCATTTTGTTTTTTGCCTAAAGCATTAAAAATAGCTTTAGATTTTATCAAAGCATTTTCTTTAAAACTTATGCCATCTTCGATGATTTCAAAAGGGGTGATGATTTCATTTAAGGCATAAATTTCATAAGTAGTTAAAAATTTTTTGATTTCTTCTACTTTGTGTGTATTAGAAGTTGCTAGAATGATTTTTAATTTTTTCTTCATAAATTACTCTTTTTGTTTTGACTTTAAAAAAAGTTTATCAAAATCATAGTAAAATTATCCTTTATAAGGAGAAAAGATGTTAAAAACTGTTTTACCTTTGTCTTTTATTGTAGGAACTAGATTTTTTGGATTGTTTATAGTTTTGCCGGTTTTAAGTTTATATGCTTTAAATTTAAAAGGAGCTAATGAGTTTTTAGTAGGGCTTTTAGTAGGTGTGTATGCTCTAACTCAAATGGCATTGCAAGTTCCTTTTGGTATTATTTCAGATAAAATAGGGCGTAAAAAAACTATGCTAATAGGACTTGTGGTGTTTATCATAGGTTCTTTGGTGTGTTCATATGCTGATGATATTTATACGATGATGTTTGGAAGGCTTTTACAAGGTGCAGGAGCCATAGGAGCAGTAGCTACTGCTATGATAAGTGATTTTATCAATGAAGAAAATCGTGGTAAGGCTATGGCTATCATGGGTTCATTTATAGGACTTTCTTTTGCAGCTTCTTTAGTGCTTTCTCCTTTAATGAGTGCTAAATTCGGACTTTCTAGTTTGTTTGATTTAAGTGCCATTTTAAGTCTAATTTGTATCGTGCTTTTATTTAGCGTTGTGCCAAAAGAGCATACAATAGTACATGAAAATACTAAAACCCCATTAAAAAAACTTTTAAAAGAAAAAAACTTAGCTTTGATGAATCTTACTAATTGTATGCAAAAAATGCTTATGAGTATTGCGTTTTTAAGTATTCCTTTGGTTTTGGTGCATGAGTTTAATTATCCAAGTGAGAATTTATGGCATGTTTATGTTAGCTCTATGGTGCTTGGGTTTTTAGCTATGGGTTTATCAGGATCTTTGGGAGAAAAAAGAGGCTTAAGTAAAGAGATATTGCTTTTAGGTGTGGCATTTTTTATCATTGCTTATATTATATTTGCTTTTTCGCATAATGCTTTAGTGTTTATGGTGGGTGTTGTAGTGTTTTTTATAGGATTTAATTTACATGAGCCTATTATGCAAAGCTGTGCGAGTAAATTTGCTAAGGTAAATGAAAAAGGTGCAGCTTTGGGTGTGTTTAATGCTTTTGGCTATTTTGGAAGCTTTTTAGGTGGTGTCGTTGGAGGGTATTTTTTACACCATTTTAGTTTAGTTGCTCTTGCTTTTATTTTGATAGCTTTGTCTGTAATTTGGTTTGTGTTGCTTTTGTTTTTACAAAGTCCGGCAGATTTTAAAAATGTCTATTTATCTTTAGAAACAAAACATGATTTAAATATGATTAAAGGCATAAATGGAGTTTTAGATGTGTATAAAAACTCTAAATTTTTAGTGATTAAATACAATAAAAAATTTACAAGCGAAGAAGAAATTTTAGCAATTATTGAAAAATAATCGCTTTTATACAAAATGCTTTTCTTTTAAAATCACATATAATTTTAAAGTAGAAATAAAGAAAGTTAAAATAGCAGGTCCAAGGATAATACCCCAAAAGCCAAAACTTGAAATTCCTGCTATCATCGCAAAGAAAATTAAAAGTTCGTTAATTTGTGTTGGAATTTGAACAAGTTTTTCATTGATCCATTTAATGATATAGGGTTTTACTAAAGTATCTGCGATAAAAGATATCATTACCACGCTATAAATGAAAATCACTAAAGCACCGCTTAGATTATTATTTGCAAATTCATATAAAGAGACAGGCACATAAACTAAGGCCCCACCTACCACAGGGATTAAAGAGCTAAAGCAAAATAATATTCCCATTAAAATCGCATCATAACCATAAAATTTAGTAATGATAGCAAAAAGCACCCCTTGTAAAATGGCATTTAGCACCATAGAATAAAACACCACAGACATTACATTACTCACTTCACTTAAAATGCCTTGAGTTTCTTCTTTTTTCATAGGCACTATGGTTTTTATATAGCCAATGAGTTGGGCTCCATAAAGATTAGCAAAGAAATAAAATACGCAAATTAATACCATATCAGTTAGAAATTTAGTGCCAAATTTAGTTGCGCTTGAAAGATAGGTTAAAACATTTTTAGAGATAGAATTTAAGTCAATACTTGCTAATGCTTCTTTGATTTTAGGTTCTATAAAACTTAAAGATTCGGGTAGGTGTAGGGAATAATTTTTAAAATATTCTATGGTATTGTGAAAATAGCTTATATCAAAACCTTTTGCAGCCTTTGCTAGTTCTATAATAGCATATACAAAAGGGATAAAAAATAAAGCTAGCATAAAAGCAGTAGTAGCTGCAGCAGCAACGACTTTTTTACCTTTGAAAATACTTAAAAATTTAACATTAACATTAGAAGTAGAAACAGCCATTAAACTTGCTATGGCTATATTCATCAAAAAAGGTTTAAACAAAAAAAGTACCCAAAATAAAATGATCAAAATAAAACTAATCAAGAAAAAATTACTACTTTTCATCAAATAAACCTTTGTTATATTTTAATTTTAAAACATCAAAGCTTTTTAAGCTTGCAATGCGACCTTTGGCTGTTCTTTCTATATAGCCATTTGCTAGTAAATATGGCTCTATCACATCTTCTATGGTATTTTCATCTTCACTTAATGCTGCAGCTATACTAGAAAGTCCTATAGGTTTTCTTTTAGCTTCAGTTAAAAGCTCTAAATACCGCAAATCCATCGCGTCAAAACCAAGCTCATTTACCCCTAAGGAATCAAGTGCTTGTTTAGCTCTTTTTTCGCTAATGATTTCTTCATCATTTACATCAGCAAAGTCTCTTACACGCTTAAGCAATCTTAATGCTATTCTTGGGGTTGAGCGACTGCGTTTGGCTATTTCTAAAGAAGCTTTTTTTTCACAAGTTTTATTAAGCTTTAGAGCTGCTTTTTCTAAAATGATAGCAAGCTCTTCATTTTTATAAAATTCCAAGCGAAATTGCATACCAAAGCGATCGCGTAAAGGATTACTTAGCATACCTGCTCTTGTAGTAGCACCTATTAAAGTAAATTTAGGTAAATCGATTTTGATTGTTTGTGCAGCAGGGCCACTACCGATGATAATATCAAGACGAAAATCCTCCATAGCAGGATAAAGCACTTCTTCTATGGCGGGACTTAAGCGATGAATTTCATCGATAAATAAAATATCTCCCTCGCTAAGATTAGTTAAAATCGCAGCTAAATCCCCGCTTTTTTCTATCATGGGTGCAGCAGTAGTTTTGATATTTGCATTCATTTCATATGAGATAATGTTTGCTAAAGTTGTCTTACCTAGTCCTGCAGGCCCACTAAAAAGGATATGATCTAGACATTCATTTCTTTTTTTAGCAGCTTTGATAAAAATTTCTAAATTTTTTTTAATATTTTCTTGTCCTATGTAGCCATCAAAATTTGAAGGTCTAAGGCTTGTTTCATAAGTTTCATCAGGGGAGAATTTTTCAATCTCTACGATTCTATCCATATTTTTTCCATTTTATTTTGTAAGAAATTTTAATTTTATCTAAAATTTGCTAAAATAAACATTTAAACTTAGATTATAGAAGTTTTTATGGGAATTTTAGAGCAATTAGAGTTAGATTACGAGCTTGAAGAAATCGAGCGTTTTTTGTATTTTTTTAGAAGTCTTTGTGATGTTTTAGAGCCTTTGATAGTAAAGCTAAGCAGTGATAGCTCAAAATACAAAGAAGCTTTAAAAGACTTAGAGCAAAATATCCACAATGTAGTTTGGGCTGCTAAAAGATTAAATTTAGATGAGATTGCAAATTTTTGCACATTTTGTGAGGAAATTATGCAAGAAGCAGCTAAATTTGATGGGCCTGCTAGCGATGAATTTGTGGATTGGATGTTTTTAGTGGGTGAGCAGCTTGATAGATATTGCAGTGATTATGAAAAAAATGCTTCTTTTTTAAGTGTATTTAACCCTCAAATTGCAAATGTTCCTGATAAAATTTCTAAATAACGGGGACGACTTGGCTTCGACAGGAGTAGAGTGGCCTTGGTGGCATGTCGCTTTGAGCAAAGCGTATAAAGCTCAAATTAAAATTAAACGCAAACAACGTTAAATTTGCTCCTGCTTACGCTAAAGCTGCGTAAGTTCAGTTGAGCCTGAATTTTAAGTGATACTATCTAGCTTAGGATTTGGTCATTTTCGATAGTGTAGATTGAAATTTGACAAGTTTTGATTGAAGTTAAAGTCTTAGTCTAGCTTGAAATTTTGGAAGGTGAGTTTGGCTAGATGAAATTTTCACCTTTGCTAAGCATGTAGATGCCGTGGTTGTTTTATTTTTGGACAGGGGTTCAATTCCCCTCGTCTCCACCAAATTTAATCTTTCATATATCAATTTATTAGAATTTAGTATTTTAATAATTTAATTTCATCAAAGGTTTCTTATTATTGATAGGACTTCAAGGAAGGCTTCTTTTTAGATAGGTAGTGAGGTCTTTTAATAATATTTTGTTATTCTTTCTTTTGTTACAATTTCTTCATCTAAAATATATTGTTTTATTTTTTCATATTTTTCTTTTATGGCTCAATATAAGTATTTACTCCATTTTTATTGTTTTAATTTAAGTTTGTTTAGAGTAGATTGTCTATTATTACTATAGAATCTAAAAATGACTTTTTGTTAATTTTAATATATAATCAATTTGTTGATATTATTGTTAATAAAATATTGATTTGTTAACTAAAATATATTTAAATGCTTGTTAAATATTATAATATAAAGATAACAACCGAACTTAATATTATAAACAAGCTTAACAATAAAAAAGAAGTCTTGAAGAGTAATAAAAATACTGTAAAACATAAAGTTATTAATATTCATAATACTAATTATTATCCTTGCTAAAAGTTTAGTGGTTTAAAATTTATATTGTTTTGAATTATTAAATATATTTTCTCTATGATAAGCCAAATATCTAAGTCTTGCCGGATTTAGTATTTGATGGTTAATTTTTTTTGTAGCCAATATTTTTTTAAGATTTTTATCTAAATTTTCATTTAATATTATACTTCCATCATCTTCAAAAGAAATCTAACCTTGATCAAATAACTGATCTAGTGACTTTGATAACAATAATCCATTATTCTTATCAAACTGTTCACTATCGTTACAATAACGATATGGTTTTATATGTGACGCTATTAAAACAGGATATTTTAACTCTTCTACATAGCAATAAACATCTGAAAAAATTTCTCTACTTTCTTCATAGAGAGAATATTTATATAATGTTTGTTTGTATGTATCTCTACCTATTGCTCTTTCTGTATAATCATATTCAGGCTTATCTAGCGTTAAGCAATTATTTTCATCTACATAAATACCTGTTAATACATTTTTGCAGATATTCCATAAATATGTTACTTGATTATATTTTCTTTCTAGTAATTTTATGCTAATAATATGATCTGTTTGTCTTTGTAATTCATCCGAGTTTAAATAATCTTTACTTGCGGTATCTGTAACACACATTATTGCTAAAAGATTTTCTTTTGATATACTTCCACAATGTTCTATGGTTTTAACTAAAAATTTGAGTTCATTCTTATCACTACTATTTTTATATGATCTTGAAAAACTAGCATTATCGTAAAGAATTTCGGAATATAAAATCTTCTTTTTTGCTTTATTTTGTTCTGCTAAAAACTGTTTTGTTTTTTTATGATAGCCATGAAAATTATTATTTACAAAACCAAGTTTAAAAAATTGATTTATTGATTTTCTCACAGATGCGTAATTAGATTTTGGATTAAAATTATAAATTTCATCTTGCAATTCACGATATTCTTTCGTATTAATATTTGTATTTTTATCTATAAAGTCGATTATAATTTTTAAGCATTTATTAAAATTTTCTTCGTAAAAATCACTATATTCAAGTGTTAGTTTCCAATAATTTTCATATTGTTGATCTCTTATAGGTCTCTTATTGTTCATAGTATCTCTCATATTAATTCAAAAATTAATAATATTTCATAAGTTTGTCTTTTATTTTCTTTGCCTGTTACCTTATAAATATGTTGCTTTTCTTGTAAATAATAGTTTTTAGTTAATGTAGAAACCGTATCTATTATTTCTTTATAACCAGGATTGCTGTTGCTATTTAAACTTATGGCTATAAATTTAGTTTTACTTTTTAATTTTTCAAAAATAATTTTTAAATTTTTTAAAAACATATTTTTATTGGTAAAATCTGTATAATACATTGTTTCTTTGTTTAACATTTTATCAAATGAACCGTAAAAATTAAAATAATTATTCATTGTAGAAGGATATGGCGGATCTATATATACTAAATCTATATTTTCTACTATTTCAATTATTTTAAAACAATCAAGATTATATGAAATATTGTTAAATCCATTATCAAAAACAGCGTTATTGTATTGATTTAAATTTATGTAAATATGTTCTAAGAAGCTTATGTTATGATATGCTCTACGTCTACCATACTTTTGATAACTAAATTCTTCATCTCTAAGTTTTACAATTTCTTCCCATTTGATGCACATTCTAGAATAAGGAATTTTTCGTATCATTGCTCGTCTTAAGAGTGCAAAAAACATAAATTTATCAAAGTTTTGTAATGTATTAGCATAATTTACCATACAAGTTAATTCTTTTACTTCGTTTTCAAAATATAGTTTGTTTTTTAGCCACTCTATGTTTTTGTATATCGTATCATTATAATATGAATATAAAATTTTAGATGTTATGTTTAAATGTAAAATATTACTGTTATTTTCAATTATAGCTTTTGATATACAATAATTTGAATATAATATGTCATTTGAGATAACACTAAATCCTGCTTCTTTAAAAGCGTAAGACATAGAACATCCACCGCTAAAAAGATCTAAAACTTTTCCGTTTTTTATAGGTAAATTTTGTATAATCCAATCGGCAATCTTTTCTTTGTTTCCGATATAGTTTACTTTCGGATATTTATTCATTTAAAAAAATCTTAACTTGGTTTGCTAATTTCAATGCAAGTAATGGAGGAACAGCATTGCCAATTTGTTGTTGTATATCAATGGAATTGCCATAAAAAATATAATCATCAGGAAAACTTTGAATTCTTGCTAGCTCCCTAGCAGTTAAAGCTCTATTTTGCGAATAATGAAATACTTTTCTCATATCACCTGTAATTGTTATGGATGGCTTTGAGCTATCGTATCTTATATATTTCCTAACATCGCCAGTTTTTGGTCTTATTAAAGGTGGAATTTGCTCTCTATTTCCCCCGTCTTTTACATAAGACATCTTTTCAAGCATTTGTTTTGAGTGTGTCATTGCATTATGGTTTGGAATGATTGAGCTTTCAGAACTATTTAGTATTGGTAAATCATCTATTACACTTTTAATATTATATTCTTTTTTTGATTTTTGCGGAAATTTAAAAGTATTTTTTTTGTGTACCGACAATAAAGATTCTATTTCTATTTTGTGCTACACCATAATCTTTCGCGTTTAAAATTTCATATTTAATCTCATAACCAATTTCGATAAAACTTTGAATTATGCCTTTTAATGTTTTGCCTTTATTGTGTCTAGCCAATGTAGCAACATTTTCCATTATAAAAATTTTAGGCTTAATAATTTTTATAAATTGCAGATATGCTAAAAATAATTTATTTCGCTCATCATGTAATTCTTTCCTACCGATATTTCCAGCTAGGGAAAATCCTTGACAAGGTGGTCCTCCTATAATAACTTCAAATTTATATTTATTTTGTAATTCAGCTATTTCTTTATCGCTAAAACTTAAAATATCACGATTTAAGTGTTTTACAAAACTAAAATTTTTCTCATAAGTTATTGATAAATTTGGATTGTTATCTATTGATAGCAATATATCAAAATTGCCACTTTTAAAAAAACCAAGCGAAAAACCACCTGCTCCGCTAAATAGATCTAAACAAGTATATTTTTTCAATTTCTCATTCCTAATATTTGTTGTAAAAGTACGCTTATTTGACATATTTTTAGCTAAACTTATGATTTTGTCTTACTTTTTTTATAAAATTTGTGAAGCTGTAATAAATAAGATAATTATTTTGATATCCGGTTGTTCTAATTTCCATTAAACATCCTTATACTATAAGATTCAATAGAAAGCCTTACAGTATAAATTCTTTGCAAGGCTATCCTTGCAAAGAATTTATACAAATAAAGAATTCACACTTTCATTGTGATAAACTCTGCGTATTACCTCACCAAAAATAGGTGCTACGCTTAGGACTTTGATTTTATCCATTTGTTGTTTTAAAGGTATAGTGTCAGTTACTACTAGCTCATCAAGCGCATCTTTGGCTATTCTTTCATAAGCTACGCCACTAAGCACAGGGTGGGTACAGCAAGCTATAACTGACTTTGCACCTTTGCTTTTAAATACTTCAGCAGCTTTTACTATGGTTCCTGCTGTATCGATAATATCATCTACCAAAATTACTTCTTTATCTTTTACATCACCGATGACATTCATCACTTCGCTTTCATTAGCCTTTTCGCGTCTTTTATCTACTATAACTATATCAAGTCCTAAAGCTTTTGCTACGCTTCTAGCTCTTGCTATACCGCCTATATCAGGACTTGCAATGATAGGGTTTTTATAGTTTTTATTTTTAATATAATCATTAAAAATAATACTTCCATAAAGATTATCCACAGGTATATCAAAAAAGCCTTGAATTTGTCCAGCATGTAAGTCTATGGTAGCTACTCTATCTACACCGGCTGATTCTATAAGATTTGCTACTAATTTTGCAGTAATAGGCACCCTAGGACTTGCTTTTCTATCTTGTCTAGCGTAACCAAAATAAGGGATGATAGCTGTGATAGAGCTTGCACTTGAGCGACGCAGAGCATCTGTCATGATTAAAAGTTCCATTAGATTATCATTTGTTGGAGCACAAGTACTTTGAATGATAAATACATCTTTACCACGCACGCTTTCATCTATTTGAATGCTAATTTCACCATCACTAAAACGCTTCACACCCGCATTGCTTAGAGGCAGTGAAAGGTATTTTGAGATTTTTTTAGCAAATTCCTCATTTGCTGAACCAGAAAATATTTTATATCCGCGCATATATAAGCCTTAGAAAGTTTTCTGTGATGATATAAAATTTTTTTTGAAAATACAATAAAACATATCAAAAGCCGTGCAATCTTTTTAAATCCGCATCAATAGGAAGTTTATTTCCGTCTTTATCTACACTTACATAAGTTACCACAGCTGAAGTTACATGCATGCAATATACACGGCCATAATCATTGGCTCTTTGGGTAACTACTTCTACTTCTACGGTGATAGAAGTATTACCTGCTTTGATGATTTTTGCATAGCAAGATACCAAATCACCTACGAAAATTGGTTCTTTAAAAATGATCTTATCCACTGCTACAGTTACTACTCTTTGCGGAGAAAGCTCCCTTGCTGCAATGGCTCCAGCTAGATCAATTTGTGACATGATCCAACCACCAAAGATATTACCAGCAGGGTTTGTATTGCTTGGCATAGCTATAACTCTTAGTTTAGGTTCTCCCATATCTTTCATACATTCTCCTTGTGTTTTAAAAAAAACATTATAATTAAGTTTTAAAAATAAAGAAAGGTAAAAAATGAATGATTTTAAGCAAATAGCAAAAATTGTGAAAAATAGGAAACAAAATATCAATAGTCTTTATAATATACTTCAAACTAATCAAAGTCATCCTTTGATAGATAGAGCTTTAGAACTAGCTAATCTTGAAAATGAAAAAAGCAATATTTTGGCAATGTTGCGTCGTTTGGTGGATTTAAAAGAGGAAAATTTAGTTCAAGAACTTGAGAAAAAAGGTTTAAATGAAGAAGAAATTTCTCAAATAAAATATAAAGTTTTTTCTTTAGTAAGAGCCTTTTATGAAGTAGAACATCAAGATTTAATCGATGAGATTAAGAGTAAAAATTTACTTGATGAGTTTTATTTGGTTCTAGTTCAAGGAGTGCATAATATAGGCGTAGTTATGAATTCTTTTGAGCTTGTTTGGAGCAAGCAAATTTTAGATACAAATAATAAAATCTTAAAAGAACAATTTCCAAATTTAAGCGATGCTTTGGAGTTTTTAAAACAAAATGAGCTTTATCAGCTTAATCAAGATGGTGAAATTTGTGAAAGAAGCTATGGAGCTTTAGTTAAAATAGGAACACTTTGGAGATTTTTACCTTATGCAAAAGCTTTTGAAAATGAAGTTTTAAAGCTTGAATATGAGTTTGATAAACTTTTAGAAAAACTAAGAAATTGTGTGCTAGATGATGAAAAAAATGCTTATATTAATTATATAGAAAAATTAAAATTTGCATTTTGTGAAAAAGATAATAATGAAGTAGTTAAAAAATGGCAAGAAGCAGAGCTTGCGTGGATGGAAGTAAAATGTCCATTACAAATTGGCCATCCTTTAGAATACTATGAGGACTCTTATACACATGCAGTAGCACTTGAGTGGGATATACGCTTAGAAGATGTGAGTGATTTTAATGGGAGTGAGTTTAAAGATAAAATCAAAGAAAGCTTTGCAATGGTGTATGCAAATTTAGATGAAGAAGATGAAACTTTGTTTGATGAAGTGAATTTTAATCTTGAAAAAACTCAGCTTTATATTTGTATGCCTATGATTTTTTATGGAGCAGAGCTTAAGGGGCTTTTTTCCGCTCAAGTAGTGCCAAATGATGAGTATGTAAGCAATATAGCAGGTAAAAAGATCTTTGCTTTTTTAAATTATGTTTATGAAAATGCTAAAACCAAGCCTTTTATGAAGCTTTCTTCTATGGTATTTGAAAAAGAATTTTTAGATTATGGTAGAGAAATTTTATTTTACAATGAAAAATTATGGAAAAGAATTTATGAAGTTTCTACCATAGGTCATGAGTTTGGGCATATTTTCTTTGTGGCAAATGATAGTGAAAAGAAAATGAATGAAAGTGGCGTGTTTAAAAATATAGAAGAGTTTAAAGCTACTGCGGGCGGGCTTGTAAATTTCTTTTTACATGAAGAAGATGATTTAAAGCTTCCTGTATTTTATGAGCTTATTAAAAGGGCTATAGGATTGATTGCTTGGCAAAGAGTAGAGGAGGTTAAGCCTTATTATACTGAAGGTTTGATTCATTTGTCATTGCTGTTTAAATCAGGGGTGTTATCTTTTGCAAATGAGAAATTAAACATTAAATTTGATGAGGAAGCTTACGAGAGTTTTAAGGCTGTGTTTATGCAAAATTATTATAAGCTAGCAAGACATTATATGTTAAAAGAAGATGCTAAAAATTATTTAGACGAATTTTGTGTTTTAGAAGATGAGGTATTTTTACCACTTGATGAAGAGTGTAAAGAATTTGTAAAATACTACTATGAATTACACAAACTTTATGGCAATGAAATCGATGAAAGTGGAGAGTTTGAAAAATACTCTAATGCAAAATAAAATTTTATCAAGAAGAACTTAGCTTTCTTCTTGATATTTACTATTTTCTAATGCTTTTTCCATATCTTTTTGCGTTTTTAAAATAGCTTTACTAAAGCCATTTAGTACTGAAAATGGAGCAAATTGTGCCGCTCTTTTTTCTCTTGACATTGGTGGAAATTGTTTTGATTTTTGATATTTTATATCTATTATATCTTTATAATCATCATGCATTATGACCTCCTATTAAAGAAGTAATTTCTTTAGTCTCATCATCCAAGCTTGAAGCTTTTAAAATAGCTTTTTTACCAAATTTTTGTATGATTTGAAGTCTTGCTTTTTGGAGCTTTTCTTCTTTTTCAAGTTGATTTTTCTCTTGTGAAATTGCATTAAAATCACTAAATAAATTTAATTCTTGGTAATTTTCTTGAGCTTTATCTGTGATATTATTTAAACTTAGGCTGATTTTTCTAATACTTAAGTTTTTATCACTGATTTTATAAAAAAGTTCTAAGGTTTTTTTGTTGATGATTTTTAAAGAATGGGTAAAATTTTCTAAATTCATACTTCCGTGAGCATTTTTAGGTATAGCTCTTCCGTAATTATCTTTAGTGATAGCTCCTTTATAAGAACCTAAAAAACTTGAATTTTCTAAATTGCTTTTATCATATTGTATATCTAGTGTGATATGGTTTGTTTTAAGGTTATTTTGTATAAGTTCAAGTACTAAATGATCTACAAGTTCTTTTAAAACTTTTATTGTTTGATTATTATCATATGCAAAAGGCAAAACCTTAGCCATGATTTTAGAGTGATTTTGTGATTTGTAATTTTTAATATCTTTCATTGTGCAAGTTTCAATACCCCATGCATGATCGATCAAAAGTTCAGCATTAACACCAAAGTGTTTATAAAGCAAGTCTTCATGTTTTAAAGAAAATCTTGCAAGATCTCCCATAGTATAAATGTTTAAATCTGCAAGTTTTAAGGCAATACCTTTACCTATACGCCAAAAATCTTTTAAAGGTTTATGCTGCCACAATTTATATCTATATAATTTTTCATCTAAAAAGGCTATAAGCAAGCCATTTTCATCTACTTTTTGTCTTTTAGCGAGTATATCCATAGCAATTTTAACTAAGTATAAATTTGTGCCTATACCTGCTGTTGCGGTGATTTTACTTGTGCGTGAAATATCAAGTAAAACCTTAGTAAGTAGCTCATAAGCTGAAAGTTTGTATTTTTCAAGATAAGAACTAAGATCGATAAAAACTTCATCAATAGAGTATATATGAATATCTTTAGCATCAAAATACTTCAAATAAATGCTGTATATTTTTGTGCTAAATTCTATATAAGTAGCCATTCTAGGCTTAGCAATAATGTAGTCTAATTCTAAATTTAAATCATTTTCAAGTTCCAATATATTAAAACTTTTAGCTTTAAAGTGGTGTTTTTGAGCTTGTTTTAGTCTTTTTTGGTTGATTAAATAGATTTTTTGTTTAAACTCAAAAAGTCTTAATCTACCGGGTATATTGTAAGTTTTTAACGCGGGTGAAACTGCTAGTATGATGGTTTTGTCCGTTCTTGTTTCATCTGCTACAATAAGATTAGTTGTTAAAGGATCTAAATTTCTTAAAACGCACTCAGCTGAAGCGTAAAAAGATTTCAAGTCAATAGAAGCGTAAATTTGCATAGTATGTGAAGCTTGCCTTTAGATTTATTAAGTTTTGATGGTATTAATTATAACAATAAAAATTACTAAAATAGATGAAATAAAATGAAATTTATAAGGTGGCGGACAGAGAGGGATTTGAACCCTCGAGACCCGTTAAGATCTGCACCCTTAGCAGGGGTGTGGTTTCAGCCACTCACCCATCTGTCCGTATTAAAAGGGAAAGTATATCTTATTGTTTATAAGATATACCTTAAATTTATACACTGAAATAAGCTATGATTAAAGTTATAATAAAACCAGCACCTAAAACTGCTATTTGTTTACCTCTATCTTTGCGTATAGCTATAATAGTGATTAAAAGTCCTGAAATATAAAGTATTATCATAGCAAGTGCAAAAGCTAACCCAAGCACAGAAAAGTACCACATACCTTTATCTTTATGAAGCAAAATCATATTTCCAAGCAAGCTTCTATCTTTTGTTGTAATTTCATAGTCATTCTCATCTAATTTTATAATACTTGCTATATAATTTATAGTCCCAAGTTCTATGCCATCGCCTTTTTTGTTGAGTTTTGGTTCCAAAGATGAAGGAATTTTTAAGTTGTTTTTCTTTAAAAAATCAATTAAAAATTCAGCTTCAGCACCCTCTTGAATAATAGCTTGAACTTTGTAATTTTGAATTTTAGCTCCACTTTCTCCATCAAAACCAGCTATATAAGCAAAACCTGTGATTGCATATAAAAATGCAAGTGGTAAGAAAAATAAACTAATGTAAATGTGAATTTGTCTGAATAATTTGTTTTTATTCATTTTTACTCCTTTTTGAAAAATAATGAAAAGTATATTGATAGAAAATGAAGTGAAAGTAAAATTAATATTTTTTAAATTTACGAGCTAGGGTAAAAAAACTACGAACAATCCCATAAAGCACATATAAACTAGCAATAATCAATGCACTTTCTAAAAAATATAGATAAAGCATAGAAAATAAAATTACTAAAAGGATTAACACCTTCAAAACATTTGCTCTTTTTAAATCGATTTTCTTAAAACTTGGATACCTTATGTTGCTTACCATTAAAAAGGCTAGAAGCATTTGGATACATATTATTATTAAAGAAAAATCATGTAAAAAATCATAATATAAATAAGCACTTACCCATAAAGCACTTACAACTGCTGCTGTTGGTATAGGTAGACCTATAAAAACCGATGGTTCATAAGTTCCTGTCGTGACATTAAATCTTGCCAAGCGTATAGCGCCAAAAACTACAAATAAACCAGCTATTAATGAGCCAAAACGACCATATTCATAACCTATGCTCATATAAAAAAGCATAGCAGGTGCTACACCAAAGGCTATTAAATCAGCTAGTGAGTCAAACTCAACTCCAAATTTAGAAGTAGAGTTGGTAGCTCTTGCAACGCGTCCATCTAAACCATCGCAAATTAATGATAAAATGATATAAATTAATGCTTTATCAAAGTTTTGATTAATAGAAGCAATCACTGAAATAATACCTAAAAATATGGAAGCGGCTGTAAAAAGATTAGGTAAAATATAAATTAGTTTAAAATTCATGGATTTAAATACCCTATTAATGTACCAATGCGTACTTTATCATTTTCATTTACGCAAATTCTAGTGTCTTTTGGAAGTAATAAACTCACACTACCATCAAACATAAAACCTATGTTTTGTCCATGGCTTAAATGATGACCAAAATCATCAATATGAGCTTTTCTATTTAATGCTCCAAAAATAACGCGTAATGCCCATTGTTTGCTCTTGGAATTAGCTAAAAATAACATTCTTTCACCCATTAAATTTGTATTTTTCATAAATGGACATAAAAAAAGTCCATGCCTTATTCTAGTTTCTTCTATATTCATATCAAGCGGAGCTATGATATTTCCTTGGGAAAAAATATTATTGATAATTTGCACTTCTATACACTCGCCAAGCTCTTTATATGAGCTTGTTTTGATACATTTGATTTTTCCTTCTATGGGAGCTATAATGGTATTTGGATCTGCTATATAATCAATTTTTTTAGTTCTAAAAAGATAAATAAAAAATATAAAAATGCACCATAAAAGCCAAGAAAATCCCCATATAAATTGAAATATTGCAAAAACTATAGCTAGAACTATAAGCAAACTCCAACCAGTTTTTGCAATAAAATTTGTTTTCATTAGTCTTCCTTAGTAGCTTCTTGCTCTTTTTCTTCTAGGCGTGTTGGAAGATTATTTTCTTCTTCATAGTTTTTAATAATCTCTCTTACTTTGGCACCATCAATAGTTTCTTCTTCATAGAGTGCTTGTACCATCACCTCTATAGCACCGCTATAGGTTTTTAAAATTTCTTTTACACCCGCATAGCGTTCATCCAATGTTTTCTTTACATACTCATCTAAATCTTGAGCCATTTTATCAGAATAATCTTTTACAGTTTGCCCGCCACTTAAGAAAGTATTTCTTTGCTTTTCAAGTACCATTAAGCCAGCAATTTCACTCATACCATACATAGAAATCATAGCTTTGATAATATCAGTTGCACGCTCAAGGTCATTGCTTGCGCCTGTTGAAATTTCTTTAATGAAAATTTCTTCAGCCGCACGTCCTCCTAAAAGCACATCAACTTCAGCTAAAAGTTCATGTTTTTGCATTAAAAATTTATTTTCTTCAGGGGTATTGAGTGTATATCCTAAAGCTGCTAAACCACGAGGAATAACAGAAACTTTACTTACTTTTTTAGCACCTTTTGTAGTTTCAGCTATTAAAGCATGGCCGCACTCATGATAAGTTACGATTTTTTTCTCTTTATCATTAATTCTGCGTGATTTTTTCTCAAGTCCTGCTATGGCTCTTTCTACTGCCTCTACCAAGTCTTTTTGTTCCACATGTTTTTTAGAATCTCTACCTGCAAGCAAAGCTGCTTCATTAATGATATTTGCCAAATCAGCACCCGCAAGACCTGCTGTTAATCTTGCAATATCTTCTACTTTTACTTCAGGTGAAATTTTAACATCTTTCATATGGACTTTTAAAATATCACATCTACCTTTAAAATCAGGCTTATCTACCAAAACTTGCCTATCAAAACGCCCCGGTCTAAGTAGTGCTGCATCAAGTACTTCAGGGCGATTTGTCGCTGCTAGAACAATTACTGGTGAGCTTTCGGTACCAAAACCATCCATTTCAGCTAGAAGTTGATTTAAAGTTTGCTCTCTTTCATCATTTCCGCCCATCATACCGCTTGCTGCACGTGATTTACCTATAGCATCGATTTCATCTATAAATACAATAGCTGGAGCTTCTTTTTTAGCATTTTCAAACAAATCTCTAACCCTGCTAGCACCAACACCAACAAACATTTCTATAAAAGATGAACCTGATACGCTAAAAAATGGCACATCAGCTTCGCCTGCCACTGCTTTTGCAAGCAAAGTTTTACCTGTACCTGGAGGACCAACAAGCAAAAGTCCTTTTGGAATTTTTGCTCCAAGATTAATGTATCTTTCAGGATATTTTAGAAAATCAACAATTTCTTTAACTTCTTCTTTTGCTTCTTCAACACCTGCAACATCATTAAATTTAACCTTCGGTTTTTCTGAATTTACAAGTTTTTTAGAACTTCCTATACCAAGTATAGATCCACCCATATTTTTTTGCATACGAGAAGCTAAAAACATCCATATACCAAAGAAAATAAATACTGGCAAAACCCAAGAAAGTAAGATATCTATAAACCAATTGCTTTCATTAAAAGCACCATAGGAAACGCCTTTTGAGTCAAGTAAAGGAACAAAAGTAGCATCATTTGGAACTTTTTTGGTAATATATACCATATTTCCTGCTTTAGATACAGCTTTTATAGTAGTTTGACCTATATTAACTTGGGCAATTTGATTATTTTCAATTAAAGTTTTTAATTCAGAATAAGTAACTTTTTTAGTGTTTTCTCCACCCATAATACCCATGCTACCATCATCTGAAAATCCTTTAAATAAAAGAATCATCACAATGGCAAAAATAGCAAAAATAAAAATGGGATTTTTGTTAAAAAAGTTATTATTGTTTTGATTATCTTTTAAATCATTTGGTTTTTTATTCATTATTGCAATTCCTTTTTATAAACTAAACTCAACCATTCTCCTTTGTGTTTGCATTCTAACAAAGTGAAATCTTTGAATTTATTTTTAATCCTTTCTTCATATTTATTTAATATACCAGATAAGATTAAAATTCCACCTTCTTTGGTTTTTTCTTTAAGATCTTTTTCTAGTATAATTAATATATCGGCAATGATATTTGCCACAACTATATCATATTTATGTAAGCTTTTATTAATAGAACCTACCCAAATATCATCAAAGCTAACTTGATTTAATTTTGCGTTTTCTTTACTTGCAACTATAGCTAATTCATCTGTATCGCAAGCTTGCACTTTGGCTCCAAGCTTTGCCATGATGATACTTAAAATCCCACTTCCACAACCCACATCTAAGCAAAATTTGGAATTATCTGTATATTTTTGTAAAAATTCTATACAAGTATAAGTACTTTCATGATGTCCTGAGCCAAAAGCTAGAGCAGGATCTATAATGATATTAATTTTATCTTGTTTAGCTTCTTGCCAAGTGGTGTGAATATGGATATTATCGATCGTCAAAGCTTGTATACCTTTTTTATACTCTTCTATCCAATTTTTATTTTCTTTTTTTTCTAAGGTAGAGTGGAAATTAATATGAGTATTTAGTTTTTGACATAATTTTTGATGAAAATCATGCAAGGCTATTTTAATGAGTTCTATATCTTCTTCTGATCTTATATAAATACCATTGTTTTTTTCTTCTATAGCGTCTATCTCTAGAGAAAAGATAAGATCAAGGAATAAATCTAAATATTCCTTGTCTGTTTGAAAAAAAAGTTCGTAATAATGTGTTTGCATAAAAACTTATAATTAGCCTTCGTTTGTTCCTAAAACATCTTCAAGTTTTTCTTTTAACACTTGAGGAGTAAAAGGTTTTACAATATAGTTATTTACGCCTGCTTTTAAGGCGGTAATAACTTCTGCTTTACCACCTTCTGTAGTTACCATAATAATTGGCATATCAGCATATTTTTCTTCCGCTCTTACTTTTTTTACTAATTCCAAGCCATTCATTTCAGGCATATTCCAGTCAGTAATTAAAATTTTAATATCATCATTTTGTGAAAGTAAATCCCAAGCTTCAACCCCGTGTTCAGCTTCTAAAACATCCTTGTGGCCTAATCTTACAAGGGTATTTTTGATTATTCTTCTCATGGTAGAACTATCATCAACTACTAATAACTTCACTTTTTTTCCTTTGTCTTGATGTAATTACATAAAACTGTAATTGTATCGTTTTTATTTTTATTAATCAATTAAAAGTTTATATTATATCATTTTAAAATAAAATTAGAATTTAATCACTCTCCGTTTTTATTGTGATTAAATTCAGGCACAATCTCCTTTAAAACTTTTGCAGGATCTGTGCTGTGGAGTAATTTTTCTATTTCTTGATTTAAAATTTTTAAATCTTTAAGATCACTAGTGGTAACAAATATACTTTCATATTGAGTTTTTAAATCATTTTCATGGATTAAAAGCTCTTCGTAAAGTTTTTCGCCTTTTCTAAGCCCAGTGATTTTGATTTCTAACTTTTTATTAGAAAGTAAAAGCATTTTTTTAGCTAAATCCATGATTTTAACAGGCTCACCCATATCAAGTACAAATAATTCTCCACCTTTGGCAATAGCCGCAGCTTGTAAAACAAGTTGCACAGCCTCATCTACTAACATAAAATAACGCACTATATCAGGATGAGTAAGAGTAAGTGGCTCATTAGCTGCAATTTGAGCTTTAAATTTAGGTATTACACTTCCACTTGACCCTAAAACATTACCAAAACGCACACAAGCTACTTCAAAATTTTCACAACTTGAGCTTAATGTATAAAGTTCACAAATTCTTTTTGTGCAACCCATGATGTTAGTCGGTCTTACAGCCTTATCAGTGCTTATCATAACAAATTTAGCAACCTTATAAGCTTTTGCAAGATCGATTAAATTTTTAGTACCTATGATGTTATTTAAAATAGCTGAATGTGGATTTTGCTCACATAAAGGCACATGTTTGTAAGCTGCTGCATGTAAAATCAAATCTATGTTTTTTTCTTGTAAAAGTTTTTCTAACGCTTCTTTGTCTAATATACTCATCATAATAGGTTCGATTTTTTCTTTATGTAAGCTTAATTCTTCATTTATTTTATATAAATTATACTCACTATGATCAAGCATGATTAAGTGTTTTGCACCAAATTTAATGCATTGTTTGCAAAGCTCACTTCCTATAGTTCCACCAGCTCCACTAACTAAAACTACTTTATCTTTGATAAAATCAATCACGCAAGCATTATCCAAATCTTTTGGCTTACGCGCTAATAAATCTTCGATACTTATATCTCTTGCTTCATTTTGCGTAAAAGAAAAAAGCTTTATATCGTTAATCCCATAAGCAATGAGTTCGTCAAAAAGCTTTTTTAATTCTTCTTGCTCAAGTTTTAAAGCAATGATAGCAGTATGAATTCCTTCAGCGGTATATTTTCTGATTGCTTCTTTTTCTTCAACTATAAATTTATCACAATAAGTACCTATTAAATTTTTACGCTCATCTACCACAGCTACAGGGAAAAGTCCTAAGCTCCCTTCTTTAGCTCCTTTTAATAAATGCAAAGCCTTTGAAGTGGCGCCAACTACTATACAAGGATGTTCTTCGTTGTATTTTGGCTTTCTAAAATCAACTATCATTCTTTTGCTTATACGCAAACTTCCAATTAGCATACAAGATAAAACAAAGTCTATTCCTATAACGCTTCTTGGAAAAGGATTGAAAAAATCATCGTAAAAATAATAAATTGCTAAAAATACAAGCTCAGCCAAAGCTAAAGCGATGACTAATTTACGCGCTTCATTAAGTGAGAAAAATCTCCAAGCAACTTGATAAATTTTAAAAAAAGCTAGAAAAATGATTTTAAGTAAAATCAAAATCACAGCACTTTTAAACATACCTTCATAAAATTCACTTGGGATGTCCGCACTAAAGCGTAAAGAAAAAGACAAATAAATACTTATAACAAAAAGTAAAATATCAGCGCCTAGAAAAAATCCTAAGCGTTTGCTTTTATAATCCATCTTAGTCCTTTAAGGTGTTTAAGATTAAAGTAGAAACTTCCTCTACATCAGCTTTGCTCATAGTAGTTGCACTTGGAAGGCAAATTCCATTACTAAAGAAAAACTCACTATTACCATTTAAGTAAGCATCGCAACCTTTGTAAAGTTCTTGCAAATGCATTGGCTTCCAAAGTGGACGGCTTTCGATTTTATTATCTTTTAAAACTTGTATGATTTTTAAAATTTTATCTTGAATTTGAACATTTTTATTTTCACATATACAATGTTTTTCATAAGTATTAAGTTTATTTAAATCAAAATCAAGTAAAGCAGTGCTTAACCAGCGATTTGACTTGGTATTTTCAAGCTCATCTAAAAAAGTAAAAGTTCCACTTAAAAATTCTTTATACCAGCTATAAATTTCACGCTTTTTACTCACTCTTTCTTCTAAAACTTCCATTTGAGCAGTGCCGATTGCACCTAAGATATTACTCATTCTATAATTATAGCCATATTCTTTATGCTCATAATGAAGGCAATTTTCTCTAGCTTGGGTACTATAAAATCTTGCTTTTTCAAGATTAGCATGATTTTCACTCACAAGCATGCCACCACCACCTGTTGTGATGATTTTATTACCATTAAAAGAATATACTCCAAAATCCCCAAAAGTACCTAAGGCTTTATTTTTGTAAAAACTTCCCAAAGCTTCAGCAGCATCTTCGATTAAAAAAATCTCATTTTCTTTACAAATTTGGACAATCTCATCCATTTTAGAAGCATTACCATAAAGGTGTGTTAAAATGAGAGCTTTTGGCTTTTTAGGACTTTCTTTGATAGCTTTTTTTAATAAATTTACATCTAAATTATAAGTTTCATCACAATCAATAAATACAGGCGTAGCATTCATGTAAGAAATAGGTGCTACTGAAGCAATAAAGGTAAAACTTGAAGCTAGAACTATATCGCCTTCTTTGATGCCCAAAACTCTTAAAGCTAAATGAATAGCTGCAGTGGCTGCATTTAGAGCAAGTGCGTTGGAGCTTTTTGTATAATCTTTAATACTTTGTTCTAAGGCATTAACAAACTCACCCAAAGGTGCTATATAATTACTTTCAAAAGCTTTGTGTATGTATTCTAATTCTTTTCCACTCATATGTGGTGCTGATAGAAAAAATCTCATTTTACCTCCTTTATTTTTTTAGCAGGAACTCCAGCATAAATGCCTTTAGAAGTTAAGTTTTTAACTACAACTGCTCCTGCGCCTAAAGTTATATCATCATTTAAACTTATACAAGGAATAACACTTGAATTAACTCCTAAAAAACAACGCTTTCCTATTTTTACATTTCCTGTTAGTTTAGCTCCAACGCTAATATGGCTAAACTCATCTACAAAACACTCATGCTCAATCACACAAGCAGTATTTAAAATCACACCTTTTGCAATACTAGCTTTAGCATTAACTACGACATTTGGCATGATTAAAATACCCTCATCATCTAAAAAAGCACTTGGGCTAATAATAGCACTTTTGTGTATCAAATTAACTAATCTAAATCCATCATCTTTTGCTTTTTTGAAAAGTTTTTCTCTAATAGAGTTTGCGCCAATAGCAATAAACATATCGTGTTTTTCTAAATTGGAGTGATATTTTAAGCCTTTATTATCATCTAAAAAGATGATTTTTTCATATCCTAAATTTCTAGCTACATCAGCACAGACTAAACCATGCCCACTAGAACCATATATATAAATACTTTTAGTTGTGTCCATTGAATTTATCCGTTGTAGCTACTCCTTCTTTATTAACCCCACTTCTTTTTAAAACTTTAACAATGGTCATAAAAAAGATTTTAAGATCAAATAAAAAAGAGCAATTTTGCACATATTCTACATCATATTTAAATTTTTGCTCCCAAGAAATAGCATTGCGTCCATTAATCTGTGCCCAACCTGTAATGCCTGGTCTTACATCGTGGCGTTTTTTTTGCTCTTGATTGTATAAGGGCAAGTATTCTACAAGTAAAGGTCTTGGGCCTATGAAGCTCATATCGCCTTTTAATACATTAAAAAGCTGCGGTAATTCATCTAAACTCAAGCTTCTAACTAGCTTACCAAAAGGCTTTAAGCGTAATTCATCAGGAAGTAATTCTCCATTTTCATCGGTTTCATCACTCATAGTTTTAAATTTATAAATATAAAAAATTTTTTCATTTAATCCTGGTCTTGCTTGTTTAAAAAGTACACTTCCTTGAACGATTTTTAAAACAATACCTATAAGCACTATAAAGGGTAAAAAAATAATCAATAAAATCAAAGCCAAAAAAAAGTCAAAAACACGCTTTAAACCATTTTTATACATTTATAAAACCCCTATAAAAGTCAAGATATTTCAAAGCTATGATATTTTCATCATAATTTTGCGCTCTAAGAAAAGCATTTTGTGCTAAAGTATTTTTTAGTTTTTCATCTTCTAGTAAAACTGCTATTTTTTCAGCTAAATCCTTGCTATCTTTGCTTTTACAAATTAAACCGTCTATGGCATTATTCACTGCTTCAATGCAACCTTCAGCATCACTTACCACACATGCTTTTTTACAAGCTTGTGCTTCTAAAACCGTTCTTGGATAGCCTTCTTTATAGCTTGGTAAAACAAAAATATCGCATAAATTTAATAAATGTGCAATATCACTTCTTGCGCCAAGATAAAAAACATCATTTGAGTTTAAAAATTCTAATGGTGCACAAGATTTATTATCATCTCTTCCACCCACTAAAACAAAATTTGCCTTATCTTTTAAAATTTGGCTTGCTTCATAAAATTCTTTAATTCCTTTATGCCAAAGTGCTCTTGAAATCATTAAAACGATAGGTTTATCAGGCATATTGTGTTCTTTTAAAAAAGCTTGTTTTTCTTCTGTGCTAATTTTTAAAGGTAAAAATTGTTTTAAATTTAGCCCTACGGATTTGATGATTTTGATTTTTTCTTCTTTTAAGCCTAAATTTTTCATAAATAAAGCATTGCTTTCATTGACAAAAATAAAACCATTTGCAAGTTTAAAAGAAATTTTATAAAGTAAATTAATGCTTATTCTTACTAATTTGCTTTTAAAATCATCATCTATGTAAAAACTTCCTAAGCCTTCAACCAAACCAAAAGTGTATTTAATGCCCGCCATTTTAGCTGCTATAATACCTGTTGTATTGCTTTTGTGAGCGCTTGTTTGTAAAAGATCTAAATTTAAACTTTTGAGTGTATTTTTTAAACTAAGTAGATTTTTAAAAACAATTAAAGGATTGACACTTGATCTAGCTAAATCATAAAAGCAAACCTTATAGCCTAGCTCTTGTAACTTAATAGCAAAATCATCTTTTGGAGTGATGATTATAACTTCATGATTATTTTTTTCTAAAGCTCTAATGAGTGCAAGACGAAAATAATACACACTCATTGCACTATGGGTTAAAATTCCTATTTTCATCTTTTTAGCCTATAAATTTTTGCTCTTGCATCATTAGTGACTTGCTCAAATAAATCTTGATCGTATTGATTTAATAAAAACATTTGTATGTAAGCACTATTATAAAGATTTTCATCTAAAATCACAAAGCTTTTATATTCTCTTAAAAAGAGTAAATAAATTTGAGCTTTTGAATCAATTTCATTGTAATAAAATTTGCCATTAGTGATGGATTCTATATCTACAAAAGCTTTTAAAGGTATAGTTGTACCTTCTAGTTTTAAAGCTCTAAAATCATTAATAATTTCTACTCCATTATCAAGCATAACAGAACCTGTTGTTTTATCTTGAGCTATGGCATTAGCTTGAGAGAAAAATAAACTTTTTTCTTGCTCTCCATTGTCAGGATTTGTATTTGCAAATTGTGCTACCACGGGCATGATACGCAACATTCTATAAGGCATGTAAATATATACATCTCTAGTTTTATTGGTATCAAATTTAAAATCTTTATCATTTAAACTTTCTAAAAAATCTTTAGCACTTGTTTGGTTATAATCTCTTACCATAGCTTTTAAAACATCAGGATAATTTTCTTTGAAAGATTTTTCAGTGTATTCTACGCTAAGTCTTGCCATATTGGCTGCTGGAATTTGTTCTTTACTTAAGACAAAAGATGAGAAAAAATTATCTTTTCCTAGGTGTTTTCCACCATCGATTAAGGTTTTTACATCGCTATAATAGCGTATTGGATAACCATAATCCCACCAAGCAACGACATAATCTTCTCTTTGAGCTTTATTTTTTAAATCATTTAAAATACTAGCTTCATAAGAAGTAAAAACAGTAGAGGATTTATAATAATAAATATGCATTAGGGCAGGACTTATACTAAAAAATGCAATGAGTATGAGCAAGATGTTTTTATTTTTTAGATTAAGTTTGATTTGTTTTTTTTCTAAAAAATTAAAAAAAGCATATAAAAAATACCCAAAACCCAAAGCCATCACAGGAACTGCATAAATGGTAAATCTAAGTCCAGCTCTTAAAGCCATAAAACCTAGTGCAAGCATAGGTAGAGCCAAAAGCATACTTTTGTGATCTTTGCAAAGTAAGATAAAACCTATAAAAGAAAGGATAAATACTAAAACACTAGAGCTAATTCTTTGCATAAATACTTCAGGATCGATAGTGTTTACTTCCATAATAGTTTCATTAACATTAAAATACATAAAGGCAGCATCTTTTAAATTTTGCACATCAGAAGCTTTGAAAACATAAAATTTAAGTTGATATAAAACAGGATCTAAACCACCACTTAAATGTAATATCAAAATGCTAATAAAAATCAAAGCCCAAACCATATAAAAATTAATTTTTTCTTCTTTAAAGGCAAAAATAGCAAATAACAATACAATCAAAGCAAGTTTATATTGCCATGCTAGTATACTTAAAGCTATGATCATTAAAGCAATAGCTAGATAAAAAATCTTTTCTTTTCTATGAAATACTAAAGTATAAAGACCAAAAAGTCCTATCATGGCAAAATTTAAAGAATAACTTGATGGATACCACCACAAATAAATCATGATGAAAACCGGACTTAAAAGTAGGGTAAAAATGTCTTTATTAATAGTTAAGCGTATAAAGGTAAGCAAAATAAGCATTGGCAAAACTAACACTAGCATATCAGTATCATAATACCCACTCATAGTGCGGTTATAATAACTATTTGCAATGCTTCCAAGTAAGGCTGCTATAAAGCCATAGGTAGTGAGTTTATACTCTCTTGCGATTAATATAATAGGCACAACAATCAAAGAAGCAAAAAAAGTACTCATATATAAAATAATACTTTCAAAGCTAAAAGGCAAAATATTATAAAGCCAATAAGTCAAAGTAGAAAGTGAGCTTCCAAAATAAGATAAGTCATTAGGTTGGTGAAAACCTGCTATCATATCCCTCGCACCTTCTGCAAAAGCATAGCCATCATTAGTAGTAATCATAAGTTGATCATTAAAGAAAAACTCATAAAACTCACTTGCCCAAGCCACCCAGTATAACCTACACAAAACACTAAAAGCAAAGGCTATAAGGATTAAAATACAGGTATATTTTATAGAATTATTATCAGTGAAATTTTGCTGCAGTTTCATTTTATGCCTTGTTGAAAAATTCAAATAATTGCTTTGCTACGCTAATTTTATCAAATTCTTTTGCACGCAAAAAAGCTTTTTGTTTATATGAAGCTTTTAATGCTTCATCATTGCACATTTTTTCTAAGCCTTCTTGCATGGCTTTTTCATCATCTACTTTTACTAAAAGTCCAAACTCATCATCTAAAAATAGCTCCCTTGCGCCACTTTTATGATCAGTGCAAAGTACGGCAGTATTACAAGCTAGGCATTCGATTAAAACATTGGAAAAGCCTTCAAAACTTGAAGCAAAAGCAAAAAAGTCACATTTGCTCATGTATTTATAAGGATTTTTATCAAAACCTAGTAAAAAGACTTTATCTTTTAAATTTAAAGTTTCTATTAAAGCTAAAAGCTCATTTTTTAAAATGCCCTCGCCTAAAATGACTAATTTTAAATCAGTTTTAACTTTTGCATAAGCTCTTATAAGCATAGCATGATTTTTACCATGATCAAGCCTACCAACACTTAATATAAAAGGATCTTTAAAGTCTATTTTTTCTTTAGATTTTTCTATAATGTTTTCTAAATCTATGGCATTGTATAAAATATCGCATTTTTTAGCCTCTATATTGAAATTTTGTATTAAATCTTCTTTGTTTCCTATAGAATTTGCTAAGATTAAATCTGCTTTATTATAAAGTTTTTTAATAAGAAATTTATTGATAAAAGAATTTAGATTATTATGTTTATAAATTACACTTGGAGTGGTGCATTCATTGATAATAAGGGTTGATTTAAGTCCTAGGGATTTTGCCATTAACGCAATATAATTAGGTCTATTTAATAATACAAATTGCAAATTGATTTTTAAATCTTCACAAAGTTTTTTGTATTTTATAGCTAGCAAGGGTAGTTTTAAAAATTTAGCTAAGTTACTTTCACTTGGATTTGATTTTTCAAGATAGTGGATATTAACTTCAGGAATATCATATGATATTTTATCATTCATTAAAATTAAATGTATTTCATATTTTAAATTTAACACAGGTAATAGCGTAGATACAACCCTTTCAGCGCCACCACTTCCTAAAGAATAAATAAAAATTGCTAGTTTTTTCATTTTAAACCCTTACTTCTTTGATTAAATCAAGCCATTTTTGTGCTACATTGGCCACTTCATAATCTTTACATCGTTGCTGTGCATTAAGCGCTAGTGTTTTTCTTAAATTTTCATCTTGCATTAAAAGTGCGAGTTTTTCGCTTAAAGCTTTTTCATCATCTAAATCTACTAAAAATCCATCTTTTCCATCATCAATTAAATCTTTATGACCGCTTGTGTATTTAGTGCTAATGCGCACTACTTGATAATATAAACTTTCAAGTAAAACTGTTGGCAAGCCTTCTATGAAAGAGCAAAGACAGATTATTTTTGCTTTTTTATAAAGCTCTTGCATATTTTCAATTTTACCTAGAAAATTAACTTTGATATTTAAATTCTTGGCTTCTTGTTCTAAATCTTGTCTTAATTCTCCATCGCCTGCTATGAAAAAGTTGTATTGTTTTTGTAAATTTGTATCTAGCCTTGCTATGGCTTTTAAAAACATAGAAGCATTTTTATTATGATCAAGTCTGCCTACGAAAATGACATTATTTTCTTTTTCTAAATTTTCTTTAATAGGGCTAAAATGACAAGGATTTGGCATATTGATAACTTTTTTAACAAAGTTTTCATAGTAATTTTTATCATCATTACTTAGCACGGTTAAAGCATTTGCATGAGGAAAACTTATACGGCGTAAAAACTTCCAAATTTTAGATTTTAAATAAGTATAAGAGCTATGTTCGCTAATGATTAAAGGTGTATTTAAACCTTTGTTTGCCCAAATGCAAGCAATATTAGTTGTATCTAAAAATGAGATAAAAACATCGCTTTTGTGGTCTTTAAGTGCTTGTTTTAAGGCTTTGAATTTTTTAATACGCGAGGCTATTTTATTATAAAGAGTGGAAAAGTCAAACTGCTCTAGGGTAAAAAGTTTGATTTTTGGCTCAAGCTTGTAAAAAGAGTCTTCTTTGTGAAATTTAATAATATTTATTTCATGATTTTTGCAAAGTTCATTAGCTAAAGTGACTAATACTCTTTCAGCACCGCCTGAATTTAAAGTAGCTATGATGAAAGTGATTTTCATGCTTGTTCCTTTAAATGCCCATGTTTTACTTCAAATATTCTATCGCAACCTTGTATAGTTGAGAGCCTATGGGCTATGATGATGAGGGTTTTATCTTTTGAAATTTTATAGATTTCTTCCATGATTTTTGCTTCACTTTCTTGATCAAGAGCACTAGTTGCTTCATCTAAAACTAAAATTTCAGGTTGTTGATAAAGCGCTCTTGCTATAGCTATTCTTTGTCTTTGGCCTCCACTTAAAAACGAACCTGAATCACCTACCTTAGTATACACTCCATCTTCAAGTGAATTTACAAAGCTTTCAAGATTAGCTTGTTTGATCACTTTGTGTAAAAGTGCTTCATCTACTTCTTCTCCAAAGCTAATATTTTTAGCAATAGAATCATTAAAAAGATAAATTTGTTGAGGTATGTAGCCAATTTTACTTCTAAAACTTTTTATATTGCTCTCATCAAGCTTAATTCCATCTACAAAAATAGCTCCATCGCTTGGTTTTAAAAGTCCTATGATAAGATCAACTAAAGTACTTTTACCACTTCCACTTTTACCTATAAAAGCGATTTTTTCATTTTTATTAAGCTCAAAATTTAAATTTTTAAATAAGTTTTTCTTACCCTTATAAGCAAAGAAAAGATTTTTCAAAACGATTTTTTCTTTAAATTCAATACTTTCATCGCCTAGTTTTTCTTCTTTTTCATTGAACATATTATAAATAATATCTAAAGAGTTTTTATAATATGTGATTTCATTATAACTTGTGATGATACGATTAGCACTTGGCATAAGCCTATAAAGAGCCACCACAAAAATAGTAATAGTTGCTAAGATAGATGAAATATCACTTTCATATCTTAAAACTAAATACACTACGATAAAACAAAGCATACAAAAACCTATACCTTCAAGGTAAATTCTAGGAATGCTTGACATGCTTTCATTGCTAATGTTTGCTTTGGCAAAAAGCCCGCTTTGAATTTCATAAAGTTTTTGTGTGCTTTGTTCTTTGGTTTTGAGTTTGATGATCTTAAGGTTGTTTAAATTTGCATTTAAAATTTCAAAATAATTTTTCATCGCCTCTTCTCTAGCTATGGAAGCTTTTTTTACCAAGGGTGAGAGGATTTTAATCAAAATAAAAGCATTTAAAAGTAAAAAAGCACTTAAAGCTAGGGTAATTTTATAGTTGATAATTAGCAATAAAGTATAAAGTAAAAACACCACAAAGCTTTCACTTAGCATAAGTAAAAAAGCACTAATTAAAGTGCTTAAATGAAATACTTCTTGAGTAATAGTTTTTAAAAGTTCTGATTGATTTTTGTTAGTAAAATTTTCATATTCAAGGTGTAGGTATTTATCAAAAATACGACAAGCAAGGCTGTGGTAACGCCCTTTAGAAAAACGCGCAAGCAAATGAAAATAAAAGGCATTTAAAAAGGCTCTAAAAATATAAAAGGCGATTAATATACAGCCAAAATAAGCAATAATCTTATAACTTGGTAAATTTAAATACTCATATACAGGTTGAAAATAGGAGCTTTTTTCTAAAAGCTCAAAATTACTCGCCACTGATACAAAAGGCATGATCAAAGAAATAGCAAAGCTTTCTATAAATCCTATAAAAATAGAAAAAATTAGCAAAGCAAATAAAAATTTCTTATCATGGGCATTGAGTATGAAAAAAAGTTTTTTTAACACTGTTTTTCCCACTCATAAGCACTTTTACAGATTAATTCTAAATTATCATATTTTGGTTTCCAATTGGTTAGGGTTTTGATTTTATCAGCATTTGAAATAAGCACAGAAGGATCTCCAGCTCTTTTTGGTGCAAGTTCTACTGTGAAATCCACCCCGCTTACTTTTTTCATAGTTTCAATAACTTCTTTTACGCTAAAGCCATGTCCATAGCCTACATTGAAAATATTACTTTCATTGTTTTCTAGGTATTCTAAAGCAGCTAAATGCGCACTTGAAATATCATCAACATGGATAAAATCTCTAATACAAGTGCCATCTTTAGTATTATAATCATCGCCAAAAATATAAAGCTTTTCTCTTTTTCCTGTGGCTACTTCAGCAGCAACCTTGATAAGTAAAGTAGCTTTTGGATAGCGTTGACCTATAGGATAACTCATGCAAGCACCTGCTACATTGAAGTATCTTAAAATGCAATATTTAAATTCAGGATTAGCCATATTAGCATCTTGTAAGACTTTTTCGCTCATTAGTTTGCTTTGTCCATAAGGATTAATCGGTGCTAATGGACTTTGCTCATCTACGATAGGAGTTTGTGGCTCTCCATAAGTAGCTGCGGTTGAAGAAAAAATGAATTTTTTCACACCTGTTTCTAAACAAGTTTGGATTAAGTTGCTTGTGTTTGCGGTATTGTTCATATAGTATTTTAAAGGATTTTCCATACTTTCAGGAACTTCAATACTAGCTGCAAAATGCACAATTGCATCAAATTTTTCTTCTTTGAAAAGTTTTTTAATCCCAGCATAATCGCTTAAATCTTGCTCAAAAAACTTAAAAGGTCTGATTTTAGAAAGTTCATCTAAACTTTTTTTGCTACCTTTTGAAAGATTATCTAATACACAAATTTCATGATTTGTTTCTAAAAATTGTTTTAAGGTATGAGAGCCTATGTATCCTGCGCCACCGGTGATTAAAATTTTCATTTTTATCCTTTTTGTGATATTTAATAATAGTTATTTTAATATACTTTTCTTAATTAATTTAAAACTTGCTCTTTTCTTTTTCTATGGCCTCTAAAAATGGCTTTTGATAGCTTTTATCGCTATGTTTTTGCAAAAGTTCTTCTTTGAAATTTTCTAAAATATTAAGATAATCTTCTTGGGTTAAATTACCTTTAATGAGTTCGTATTTTAAAAATAGCATATAGGTGTTTAACACATCACTTTCGCAGTATTCGTGAATTTTTTCTAATTTGTTTTGATAAAAAAGTTCTAATACTTCATTTCCATGCACATCATATTTTCCAGGAAGTCCTGCCATAGCACAAAGCGTGTCAAGTCTTAAGCCTTTTTGACCAAAACTTCCTAAAGATTCTAATAAATCACAATGTTTATTTTCTACAAATTTGCTTTTGTAGTTATTCCATTTATCGCTTGCGTCCAAATAAGCACTTGCGTTGATATTGTATTTTAATGCTCTTATAACAAGCAAAGGCATGTCATAGCTTTTACCATTAAAACTTACAAGGCGGGGTTGGTGTTTGTCTATGAAGTTAAAAAACTCTTCTAGCATTTGCTTTTCATTTTCGCCTTTGATTTTATTGACTTTGATGAAATTTCCAAATTTATCTGCAATCACTGCACAAATGCTTACAACTTTATGAAAAGGTAGGGGTAAAAATTCACTTCCACTTTCTTCTTTTTGTTTTTCTAAAGCTTGCTTGCTAATGCTTAAATCATCGCCATTAAAATCATAAAGATGTTTTATCAATTCTACATCAGGAATGCTCTCACAATCAAAAACGCAAATATATTCTTGCATGATAAACCTTTTTTTAAAAAAATCTTTGTTAAAATCATAACAGAAAATTTAAAAATAAAGTAGTATATGAAAATAGGTTTGGTTAAATTATCCGCACTTGGAGATATCATCCATGCAGTAATTGTTTTACAATTTATTAAAAAGCATTATCCTAAGGCGAGTATTGATTGGTTTATAGATGCAAGATTTGCAGGATTATTGCAAGATCATCCAATGATCAATGAAGTATATGCCCTGCCTTTGAAAGATAGAAAATTCAAAGAAGTTTTTGCTATGCTTTTTGAAGCTAGGCAAAATAAATATGATGTTGTGATTGATTTGCAAGGTTTGATTAAATCTGCTTTAGTGAGTAAATTTTTATGTGCTAATACTTTTGGTTTTGATCAAGAAAGCATAAAAGAGGGCTTTGCGAGCAATTTTTATACGCATAAATTTGCGTGTAATTATGAAGAAAATATTATCGTGCGTAATCTTTCTTTGGTAGCTTATGTGCTAAATGAGCATTTTGATCATAGTGACATAGAGTTAAAACAAAGTTGTTTTAGCGTAGATGATGAGTTAAAAGAAGAGCTAGAGCAAAGACTTTCTTTAAGTGAAAGTGCGCCAAATATACTCATACATGTAGGCTCATCTATGCCTAATAAAATTTACCCAAAAGAGCGTTTGATACTACTTTGTAGAATGCTTTTAGAGTATTTTACTAGTGCAAAAATCATGCTTGGTTGGGGCAATGTTAATGAGTTTAATTTTGCTAAAGATATAGTTTTAAATTTAAAACATTTGAAAATAGAACTTGCGCCAAAATTAAGCTTAAGTGAGCTTTGTGCTTTAACTAAGGCAAGCGATCTAGTCATCGGAAATGATAGCGGGCCTACTCATTTAGCTTTTGCACTAAATAAGCCTTCTATAACGATTTTTGGTGCTACTCCTAGTCAAAGAAATGCTTATGAAACAAATATCAACAAAACAATCAATGCAGGTAAAAAAATACTGCATTCAAAGCATATCGATAAGAGTGATTTTTGCATACAAAATATCGATGAAAAAGATATTTTTAAACTTGCTTGTGAGCTTTTAGAAAAATGATAAATTATGTATATCTAAGCCTTTTTTATATATTAAAAGCCCTTGTGAAGATTTTACCTTCAAAGCTTTTAAACTCTTTTGCAAATTTGGTTGCTTTGATCACTTATAGGCTTAATCACAAACACCGCAAAATCATTGACATAAACTTAAAAATTTGTTTTCCTGAAAAAGATCAAAAATGGCGTGATGAAACTAGCCTTAATATCTATAAAAATTTTGCTAAATTTGGGATTGATTTTATCAAAAATCAAAATGCAAGCAAAGAAGAAATCATCAATAAAATTTGCTTTGATGATGAGGAGCAAATTTTAAATATAATGCAAAGTAAAAGACCCTTGATTGTAACTACGGCTCATTATGGTAACTGGGAGCTTTTGGCTTTGTCTTTTGGGGCTAAATTTCAAGGAATTTCCATAGTTGGAAGAGCACTTGATAGCGTGATAATGGATAAAATTTTAAGTAAAAATCGCACGCAATTTAATATAGAGCTTATAGAAAAAAAGGGCGGGCTTAGAAAAATGCTAAAAGCCTTAAAAGAAGGTAGATCGCTTGGAATTTTAACCGATCAAGATGCAGTGGATAGTGAAAGTGTAAAAATACAATATTTTAACCAAGAAGTAAATTTCATAGCAGGTGCAAGTGTACTTGCTAAAAAAACAAATGCTATGATTTTACCTTGTTTTGTGTATCAAAAAGATGAGAAATTTTTTGTAAAAACTTTTAAGGCTTTAGATGCAAGCAAGGCAAGTATAGAAGAGCTTACTAAGTATCAAGCAAAGTGTTGTGAAGAGATGATTAAATTTAAACCTGATGAGTATTTTTTCTTTCATAAGAGATTTAAAAGATACAATCATGAATTATATTTATAGGGTATAAAATGGATTTAAAGCAAATTAGTGTGATAATGATTGTTAAAAATGCTCAAAAAACTTTAAAAGCTTGCTTGGAATCTTTGCAAGAATTTGGCGAGATAGTTTTGATAGAAAATGATAGCAATGATGATACTTTAAAAATTGCTTATGAGTTTAGTAAAAGTTATAAAAATATCAAGATTTATCAGCATAAATTTATAGGTTTTGGACCTTTGAAAAATTTAGCCATAAGTTATGCTAGTAATGATTGGATTTTTAATATTGACGCAGATGAGCTTACTAAGAAAGAATTTTTACAAGAATTAGGGCAAATTGAGCCTAATAAAGAAGATATCATAGCTTTACCAAGAGAAAATTTATATAATGGAGAGTGGATTAAAGCTTGTGGATGGTGGCCTGATCATGTAATGCGAGTGTTTAATAAAACCCATACTAGTTTTAATGAAAATTTGGTGCATGAGAGTTTGATTTTACATGAAGATAGCAAAAAGATTAAGTTGCAAAATGGTTTGAGACATTTTGCGTTTGATGATATCGATAGTTTGCTAGATAAGCTTCAAAAATACTCTAAGCTTTGGGCTTTGCAAAATTTACACAGAGAAAGTAGTGTTTGCAAGGCATTGCTAAGAGGAATTTGGACTTTTTTTAGAAATTATGTTTTGAAAAAAGGGATTTTTTATGGCTATAAAGGCTTTATCATAAGTACTTGCAATGGTCTTGGGGCCTTTTTTAAATATATGAAATTATATGAGTTAAAAAAACAAAAGCCAAAAACTTGTGCTTTAATCATCACAACCTATAATCAAAAAGAAAGGCTTGCTTTGGTGCTTGATAGCGTTAAAAACTTAGAGCCTTTACCAGATGAGGTTTTAATAGCTGATGATGGAAGCAGGGAAGATACGGCTAAGCTTATACAAGCTTATCAAAAGGATTTTCCTTGTAAGTTAGAGCATATTTGGCAAGAAGATGAGGGATTTAGACTAAGTGAGATTAGAAACAAAGCTATTAAAGCTTCTAAAAGCGAATATATAATCGTTATAGATGGAGATATGGTTTTAGAAAAAAGTTTTGTAGCTGATCATTTGAAATTTGCACAAAAAAAAGTATTTTTGCAAGGTTCTAGGGTGATTTTAAATGAAAAAGAAAGCAAAGAACTTTTAAGCAAAAATGATTTTAGTTTGGCTTTTAATAAAAAGGGTTTTAAAAATCAAAGAAATATTTTTTTAGCTAAATGTATATATAAATTTTCAAAACTAGTTAAGAAATTTTTTAAAAAATCACAACTTATTAAAGGTATAAGAGGCTGCAATATGAGCTTTTATAAAAGTGATTTTGAAGCCATTGAGGGATTTAATGAAAAATTTATAGGCTGGGGTAGGGAAGATAGCGAGTTTGTAGCTAGATTTTTATTTAATGAGGGAGTGTTTAAAAGGCTTAAATTTAATGCTCTGGCTTATCATATCTACCATGAAGAAAATAGCAAAAATATGCTTGAAATCAATCATCAAATTTATCTTGAAACTATAAAAAATGAAAAAACAACTTGGAGATAATTAATACAAAAAATAGTTAATCAAGTGAAAGATATGTTTCGGATGTCTTTTTAATCTTTTTATACATTTAAAAAATAGTTTATTTTTATTTAATTTTATTTTTTTATAAATATCTAATATATGTAAAGGATCAATTTTTAAAGAAGTTTTAAACAAATCGCAATATTCATAAATCATATTTTGCAAAAAAATATCGCCTTTGTGTTTACTTCGATTTATAAAATTATAAATTTGAAAAGCTACAATGCTAAAAGAATAAACTTTATAGTACATTCTTAAAGATTTATATGTTTTAAAATGGTGTTTTATCGGAAATAAAAATTTTGGTATTTTCCTTGGAAAAGTGGATTTTTTTTGTGTCGATGTTATTGAATTAGGATTATTTCTATAAATATAACCATAACTATTTTTAATATAAAACATTCTATTGGCCAAGCAAAACAATATAGTTCCAAAATCATGATCTTCATGATAAATTCCATGAGTGAAACGAAGATTATATTGATTTAAAATTTTAGCTTTAAAAGTTCCTTGCCAAGCAAAATAAAAATTATATCTGTTATTTAGTTTTAATAAATCTAATGGATGATAAAAATTTTCATAAAAAGTTTTTTTAAAAAAACTTTTTTTTATGAATTGTTTATTTTTTTCATGATATTCTTCAAACCCATGCGCACAAATATCCAAATCTTTTTCAATCATTTCTTTCACGCAAAGCTCTATACAATCATTTAAAAAATAATCATCTGAATCTAAAAAGTGAATTATAGAATTTGGTAGCTCTTGCACTAATAAATCATTTATATTTTCTATATTTGTTTTTATGTATCTTTTTTGAATTTGTATAAAATTTGATTTTATAGCTTCTTTGCTGATTATTTTTGTATTTTTGTCAAAGGTATGAGTTGAGGTAAAAGAGATTATATCTTGTTCTTTATCATCTTCAAAAAAGCTTCTAAGCTTAGTTCCTTTTATAAATTCTAATCCCATATTTCTTGCCGAACTCAATCCTCCATTTTCCTTAGAGATTAAAAATATTCTTTCATCTTTATTGAGATATTCTAAAGCTATATCTAAGCTTTCATCATCACTTCCATCATCTACTAAAACAATATCTAAATGTTTATAGCTTTGATTGACAACGCTATCTAGACATTCTTTTAGGTATGGTGCTACATTGTATATTGGTATAATAATGGAAATTAAAGGATTATTCATATGATTGACTTAAAACAGTATCTATCAAGGAATTTTTTCTAATATTTTTGAAATAAGTTAATTTGTGGATAGAAGTTTTTGTTTTTATTGAATTCCATAGTTTCTGATCAAAATTTTGATCAGAAAATTTTTGAAGAAGATGAGGAACGATATCACTATTATGTTCATCAGCACTTTTACAATCGTATAGAATATTAAAAAGTATTTGAATTATAAAATAATGTCTAATTATTTTTTCTTTTTTCCAGTACTCAAGTAGAATATCTTTTATCACGGAAACTTCACTAGAATTCTTTTGTGCAACTAAAAAACTGCTAAGCATGTTTACTTGAAATCCTTCATCCCAAGAAAAATAGTTTCTGTTAAATAATACCCATTCTATATAGTCCTCAGGTTTATTTTTTGATCTTGTAAATATGAAAAATTTTTTGTTCAAAATATCTTTGTTTATTGGTCCACTTAAAAATATTGTTGCATCCATCCAAATTCCACCATACAATGATAAAAGAGCAACTCGAAGAAGGTCAGAAAAGAAAGTTGTTGTTTTTTTTCCAAAAAAATCATTTTCAAGTTTGCTGACTACAAAATCTGGAAGATCTATATATTTTTTTATAGTATCTTTGTCTAAAATAATAATTTTATATTCCTCCCCCATGTATCTTTTTACAGATTGTGTGCATTTTTTTATAATATCAGGCATTTCATTTTCACCTTGATACCAAAACTGCCATATTATTTTTTCATTTTCAAATATTGCTTTTGGTTCTAAATGATATTGGTTGTTTTTTTGATAGTAGGGTGTAATATAATTTAATTTAAGATAATTTGCTATATAAGGATGTGAATATTTCCATTTTATTTTGGCTTTGATAATTTTTCTTGTTCTTTTTACTGGTATAATATTGGCAAAAAAATATAAAATTTTTCCTATAAAGTTCACTATCATCCTTTTTTAAACATAATTAGTTTTGCTTTATGAATTAAAAAATCTCTCTTTAATTTGATAATTTTTCTTTGACAAGTATATTGTATTTTTTTAAATATGTTTTTTTCACTTATTTTCAAAGATTGTGCTTTGTTAATTTTTAAATTATAAATAAAAATTTTACAATGGAATTTGTATTGATTTGAATGCATCAATGAAAACAAGTGAATTTTTTTTATCACATAATTTATACTTTCAAAATATTTTAAGTTGGGTTCTTTGCTTTGAATATTTGTAGATGAATTGTCATTAGTTAAATCATAATAGTACAAATTATCATCTAAAGTTTTTATATGTTTTGAAAAAAATAAATAAGCTAAAAAAGTTAAAGCATCTTCCCCCATAATTATTTTTTCTTTTGATTTTAATGGTAACTTCTCGAAAATTTTTAAAAATGTTATTTTTTTGTAGACTTTACCCCAAATATACCAATTATAATATGGATATTTTTGTAAGAAAAAATTGAAGAAAAATTCAATACTAAAAGAATTTTTTATAAAAAATTTATCCTTTTTTAATTGATTTGGATTGATAGAAATAAAATTGAAACATAGTAAATCATCATCATAATCAAGATTTTTTATACAAATTTCACAGGCATTAAGCTCTAAATAATCATCAGGATCTAAAAACATTATAAAATCTGATTTTGCATTTAATACACCTATATTTCTACTAGCAAAAGTTCCTAAATTCTCTTCATTATGTATGATTTTTATCCTATCATCTTTACTAGCATATTCTTTAGCTATATCTACACTTTTATCATTACCGCAATCATCTACTACAATGATTTCTATATCTTTAAAAGTTTGGTTAATACAACTTTCTAATGCTCTAGCAATATATTTTTCTACATTATAAGTTGGTAGTATGATGGAAATTTGACTCATGTTCTATCCTGAAAAATTTTTCTAGGGTGACGCAAATAAAATCTTATTTTAAATAAAAAATTATATAAATAAAAATACTTCAATTTATTTTGTAGAATATCTCTGATGTTTAATGGATCTTTTTGTTTGCTTTCTTTTAAATAGTTGTACATATATTCTTTTGAAGTTTTTTCTAAAAAAAAACTATTTGTTTTTGATTTGTTATTAAAGTTTTGAATTTGCTCAGCTATTTTTATAAAACAAAATAATTTAAAATATTTTCTCAATTCTTTATAATCATTAAAATGCTCTTTTAGTGGCTCTAGATATTTAGGTAATTTTTGCGGTATTAAAGTATTTTGGATATTTGTTATGGAGCCTTTTCTAATTCTATATATCATTAAGGTTGTATTGATATAAAAAACTTTTTTTGCCAAGCAAAACAATATAGTTCCAAAATCATGATCTTCATGATAAATTCCATGTGTGAAACGAAGATTATATTGATTTAAAATTTTAGCTTTAAAAGTTCCTTGCCAAGCAAAATAAAACTGAAAAAAGTTATTTTCTTGCAATAGTTCTATACCGGTATTAAAAAATATTTTTTTACTTTTTTGCATTAGGTCTGTTGGTGGTTTTTTTAAAAAACAAGAATTTTTTTCATGATATTCTTCAAACCCGTGCGCACAAATATCCAAATCTTTTTCAATCATTTCTTTCACGCAAAGCTCTATACAATCATTTAAAAAATAATCATCTGAATCTAAAAAGTGAATTATAGAATTTGGTAGCTCTTGCACTAATAAATCATTTATATTTTCTATATTTGTTTTTATGTATCTTTTTTGAATTTGTATAAAATTTGATTTTATAGCTTCTTTGCTGATTATTTTTGTATTTTTGTCAAAGGTATGAGTTGAGGTAAAAGAGATTATATCTTGTTCTTTATCATCTTCAAAAAAGCTTCTAAGCTTAGTTCCTTTTATAAATTCTAATCCCATATTTCTTGCCGAACTCAATCCTCCATTTTCCTTAGAGATTAAAAATATTCTTTCATCTTTATTGAGATATTCTAAAGCTATATCTAAGCTTTCATCATCACTTCCATCATCTACTAAAACAATATCTAAATGTTTATAGCTTTGATTGACAACGCTATCTAGACATTCTTTTAAATAAGGTGCCACATTGTATATTGGTATAATAATGGAAATTAAAGGATTATTCATATACACTTTCACTTGGTTGTTTTTTGTATTATATCTAAAAAAGAAAAATAAGAGAGTATGAAAACGAGAGAAGTGATTATAAAGATATTTTTATTTTTTATACCTATAAGTTATGTGAGAAAAAAAATAAGATTTTTTTTAGACAATAAGACTATTGTTTTACAAAAAGTAAATTCTATATTAAATGAAGATTTAGTAAATAAAATAAACTTGTTTTCTAATAATTATTTTCTCGAGATTAACGGAGCTATTTATGGTGTGAAAAAACATCAAGGTTTTTTTGATTTTGATTTGAATTCAAAAGATCCAAAATCTCCTTTAAATCCTTGGGCTTTTATAAGAGTGAAAAATGAAGCTATCACCTTAAGAGCTTCTTTAGAAAGCATATTACCTGCTGTGCAAAGAGGTGTTATAGGATATAATGATTGTACTGATGGAAGCGAGGAGATTATTTTAGAATTTTGCAAGCAATATCCTTCTTTTATACCAGTAAAATATCCTTACGAAGTACAAATTGAAAATCCGCAAGGTGAAGAAAATAAACTTTATAGCTATTATAATTATGTTGCAAGCTTTATTCCTCAAGGAGAATGGCTTATAAAAATAGATGTGGACCATTACTATGATGCTAAAAAATTATATAAGAGTTTTTATATACCCAAAAAAGATTATCATGTGGTTAGTTATTCTAGAATAGATTTTGTATTTAACGATGGGAATTTTTATGTTTATCGGGATAAAGATGGAATGATTTTAAGAGCCCCGGGAGATTGCTTATTGATACAAAATACTAATTTATTTTGGAAAGAAGTATTAATTAAGGGGGATAGTTTTAATTGGAATATAGTTGATATTAAATCAAAATTTGCAAAATCTTATGAAGTTTTATCTTTTGAAAAAAAAGTTTTCTTTTATACAGAACTTAATAATTATCATTTTCCATTTATTAAAAGTTACAGAAAAAATGATTACAATCAATTGACTTGGATTGGTTTAGATGAATTTATTAGGGATTATAAAGAAAAATTAAGAGATCAAATAGACTTTGAAATGTTAAAATATAAAGTATTAAAGCAAATATATGAAAAGCTTACATCTTTAGAAAGCGATAAAATTTAAATTGATTTTTTTTAAAAAAAATATTGATTTTAAAATAGAGAGAATTTTTCTTACCTGATAATACATATTTTTCAATCAATAAAAAATAATTAATTAAAAACAGCAAAGCTAGATTAAAATTATAGTTATGTTGTATCTTCTTTAGAAGATTTGTAACATTATCTTGTTCTTGTATATTTGTTTTTATGTTTAGTGATGTTAAGGTTCCGGTTATAGAGGAGTTGCTTATTTGATAATTATATAAATTTTTATTCAAATAAAATATAGCATTTGAGATATTTATTAAAGGATAATACAATAAAACATCTTCAGCCATATTAATTTTGGTATTTTTTTCCAGTGGTATTAGACTAAAAGCTTTGAGATATAATTCTTTTTTTATGACTTTTCCCCACATTGTCCAAAATAGATTTTTGGTTTTTAGTAGCTTTTTTAAAAAATCTTTTTTTATGTAGCTTTTTTCTTGAAAATTTAATTTTCTTTCTATTTTACTATTGTTGCTTAACACAAATGCATCAAAAAATATTAAATCTATCTTATTATTTTTATTCAAAATTTTAACACATTCTTCACATGCATTAAGCTCTAAATAATCATCAGGATCTAAAAACATGATATAAGGTGAAGTTGCCACTTTAACACCTTCATATCTTGCTCTTAAAAGCTTTAAATTCTGTTCATTATGTATGATTTTTATTCTATCATCTTTACTGGCATATTCTTTAGCTATATCTATACTTTTATCACTTCCACAATCATTTACTACAATGATTTCTATATCTTTAAAAGTTTGGTTAATACAACTTTCTAATGCTCTAGCTATATATTTTTCTACATTATATGTTGGTAGTATAATTGATATTAAAGGATTATTCATATATACTCTTTTATTTATTTTTAAAAATTATAGCAAAATATCATTTAATATTATAAAACTATAAAAAAAGGAATCAATAATGAAGGGTAATATAAATGCAGGGGGGGGTAATGCTGTAATTTGTGGCAATGGACCTAGTTTAAAAAAGATAAATTATAAAAGATTACCAAAAGAATTTGATGTTTTTAGATGTAATCAATTTTATTTTGAAGATAGATATTTTGTAGGTAGAAATGTAAAATATGCTTTTTTTAATTCTTTTGTATTTTTTGAGCAATACTATACAACAAAGCAACTTATACAAAATAAAGAATACAATATAGAAAATATAATATGTTCCACTTTTAATTTGCCATTAATAGATGATGAGAGTTTTATAAAATTATTTCCTAGTTATTTTTGTGATGCATTATTAGGACATGAAGTATTAGCTAAAATAAATGATTTTCTTACATTTGTGAAATACAATGAAATTTATGAAAACAAAAGAATAACTTCTGGAATTTATATGTGTGCTGCTGCTGTTGCTTTAGGATATAAAAATATATATTTGACAGGTATCGATTTTTATGATGATAAAAATAATATATATGTATTTAAAAATAACAATAACAATATCTTAAAATTAATTCCAGAGTTTGAAATTGGTGACAGCAATAAAAGACATTCTAAAGAATTTGATTTGCAAGCTTTAAAAATGCTGAAGAAGCAATATGAAGTTAATTTCTATACCTTAAATGAAAATAGCCTAATTAGTAAATATATAGATTTAGCACCTATAGAGAATAGTAATTTCATATTAAAAAATAAACCGAGTAATTATATAAATGATATTTTGATACCAAATTCCGAATATAAAAATACCATATACAAAATGCAAAATCAAAATTCAAAATTTAAACAAAATATATATTATAAGCTATTTAAAGACTTATTCCATCTTCCAAGTGACATAAAACACTACTTAAAGGAAAAATATGCAAATAAAAATAGATAAGTTAACTATTTCTCAGAAAAATCCTTTGATAATCCCTGAAATAGGCATAAACCATAATGGTAGTTTAGAGATAGCAAAATTTATGGTAGATGCAGCCAAAAGAGCAGGAGCTAAGATAATAAAACACCAAACTCATATAGTCGAAGATGAAATGAGTCAAGAAGCTAAAAATGTTATACCAGGTAATGCAAATATTAGTATTTATGAGATCATGGAGCAATGTGCATTAAGCTATAAAGATGAACTAGCTTTAAAAGAGTATGTAGAAAAGCAAGGTTTAGTATATCTTAGCACTCCATTTAGCAGAGCTGCTGCAAATCGTTTAGAAGATATGGGTGTAAGTGCTTATAAAATAGGCTCGGGTGAATGCAATAATTATCCTTTAATAAAACATATAGCACAATTTAAAAAACCTATGATTATAAGTACCGGAATGAATAGCATAGAAAGTATAAAACCCACAGTTAAAATACTTAGAGATTATGAAATACCTTTTGTTTTACTTCATACTACAAATTTATATCCAACCCCATCACACTTAGTAAGATTACAAGCTATGTTAGAACTATATAAAGAATTTAATTGTCTTTATGGACTCAGTGATCACACCACAAACAATCTTGCATGTATAGGCGCAATAGCTCTTGGAGCAAGCGTGCTAGAAAGACACTTTACGGATACTATGGATAGAAAAGGCCCTGATATAGTTTGCTCTATGGATGAAAGTGCTTTAAAAGATCTTATAAATCAAACACAAGAAATGGTGCTTTTAAGAGGCGATAATAATAAAAATCCTTTAAAAGAAGAGCAAGTGACCATTGATTTTGCATTTGCTAGTGTAGTAAGTATAAAAGATATAAAAAAGGGTGAAATTTTATCTATGGATAATATTTGGGTAAAAAGACCTTCAAAAGGTGGCATAAGTGCAAAGGATTTTGAAGCCATACTTGGAAAAAGAGCAAAAAAAGATATAAAAAATAATATACAACTAACATGGGATGATTTTGAATGAAAAAAATAGTTTTTGTTAGTGGAACTAGAGCTGATTTTTCTAAAATAAAATCACTAATGATGAAAGTTGATAATTCAAATGAATTTGAATTATTTATATTTGTAACCGGTATGCATATGAGTAAAAAATTTGGCTCTACTTATATGGAAATAGAAAAATGTGGTTTTAAAAATATATATAAATATATAAATCACGATAAGTATTATCAGATGGATAAGGCTTTATCATCAACAATAGATGGTTTTTCTAAATTCATACATGAGATAGAGCCTGATTTAATAGTAGTGCATGGTGATAGAGTGGAGCCTTTAGCTGCTGCTATAGTAGGAAGTTTAAATAATATCTTAGTGGCACATATAGAAGGCGGAGAGCTTTCAGGAACTATAGATGAGAGTTTAAGACATGCTATTAGTAAATTAGCACATATTCATTTAGTAAATGATGAAATAGCAAAAAAAAGATTAATACAAATGGGTGAAGATGAGAAATCCATTTTCATTATAGGTTCTCCTGATTTAGAATTGCTAAATAATACTATATCTTTAGATGAAGCAAAAAAATATTATGATATAAAATTTAAAAATTATGCCATAGCTATATTTCATCCAATTACAACCGAAATAAACTCTTTATATAAACAAAGTGAAGAATTTGTAAATGCTCTTATAAAAAGTGAGAAAAATTATATAGTTATTTATCCAAATAATGATTTAGGATTTGAGTTGATTTTGCAAAATTATGAAAGGCTTAAAAATAATGAAAGATTTAAAATTTTTCCTTCTTTAAGATTTGAGTATTTTATAAGTTTGCTAAAAAATGCCAATTTTATCATAGGAAATTCAAGTTGTATAATAAAAGAAGCTTTATATCTTAATGTAAATGGAATTTTAGTTGGCTCAAGACAAGATGGTAGAACTGGTATTAATAAAACAATAAGAGTAAATGCAGAGGAAAAAGATATATTAGAAGCTATTTTAAATACTAGCAAATGCACTAATATTACAAACAAAAGACTAGAAATTTTAAATAGTTCTGAGCAATTTTATAGGTTATTGAAAAATAATATTTTATTTACTATAAACAAGCAAAAAATATTTATGGATAAAAAATGACTTTAGCTATAATACCTGCTCGAGCTGGTTCAAAAGGTATAAAAAATAAAAATTTAGCTCTTTTACACAATAAGCCTTTGTTGTATTATACTATCAATGCGGCAAAAAATTCAAAGTATGTAGATAAAATTGTTTTAAGTAGCGATGGTAATGATATATTAGAATATGGAAAAACTCAAGGTGTAGATGTGTTAAAAAGACCTAAAGAGTTAGCGTTAGATGATACAACTAGTGATAAGGTTGTATTACATACCTTGAGTTTTTACAAAGATTATGAAAATATTGTTTTATTACAACCCACTTCCCCTTTAAGGACAAATGTACATATAGACGAAGCTTTTTTAAAATTTAAAAATGAAAACTCAAATGCATTAATAAGTGTTGTAGAATGCGATAATAAAATTTTAAAAGCTTTTACAGATGATAATGGCAACTTAAAAGGAATTTGCAATAACAAATATCCGTTTATGCCTAGGCAAAAATTACCAAAAACTTATATGAGTAATGGTGCAATTTATATAGTAAAGTCAAATTTATTTTTAAATAACCCAACTTTTTTGCAAGAAAAAACGAGTTGTTATATAATGGATGAAAAAGCTAGTTTAGATATAGATAGTGAAAAAGATTTGAATAAAGTTGAAAGAATTATCAAAGGTTTTATTGTTTAAGATGTTTTTTATTATATGTAAATTTTAAAATCAAAAAATAAAATCTTATAATTTCTCTTATAATTTTAGATGGTATGCTAAGTTTCTTTTTTCTTTGTGTTATAGTAGTTTCTACATGATTTAAGTCAAGCAAAAATGGTTTATATATAATGTTTTGTATTTTATTATAATAATACATATCCATATAATCATCTACAGGCTTAAACCAATATCTCGCTTTTTCAATAAACTTTTTTGCAGCATTTGGGTGTATAAAATATCCTTGCGTGCCACCAATATTTTCGTAACTTATATAAAAATTATTATTTAAATGGTGTATTTTTTTATCAAAAAGGTAATAAAATCTTATGTATTCATAGTTATTTAGTAATTTTTCAATGATATTTGAGTTGTTTAAAAACTCATCGCTAAAGATGACATCATCTTCTAAAATGATGATGGGGTTATTAAGTTCTTGGCATTTTTCCCATAAACTATAATGAGATGCAAAGCATGATTTTTCACTATCGCTAAGTTCACGCCCAAGTGCAAATTGACACCACCATGGGAAGTGACTTTTAAATTGCAAATGCTCATTTTTAGAACCATCGATGGCTTTAAAAAATTCAAATTCTAGTTGATTTTTTAAATTTGGATTACACGCGAAGAGTTTTTGAATTTGTTCTTGCATAGAATTTTTTCTATCTTTTGAGTGTTCTAGATTGATGATAAAAACTTTTATTTTTTTCAAACTCTACTCTCTAACCCTAAAATTTCTTTTTCTAAAACTTCTAATATTTTTCCATTAAAATGCTTATATGAAAAAACACTAGCTAATTTTTTAATGCATTTTAAACTTTGCTTTTTATGTTGGTAATTTTGCCATAAAATTGCTTTATTTTTTATATAAATGTTATTATTGCACAAAAAATATATGAGAAGTTATAATGAAGAATATATTAGTCACAGGTGCAGATGGTTTTATAGGTTCGCATTTAGTTGAAATGCTTTATACACAAACTAAAGACAAGAATTCTTTGTTTTATGGTTATAAAATTAAAGCTTTAAGCCAGTATAATTCTTTTAATTATTGGGGTTGGCTTGAAGATATAGAGTGTTTAAAAGATATTGAAGTAGTTTGTGGAGATATTAGAGATCCACATTTTTGTAAAAATATCACTAAAGATGTAGAAATCATCTTCCATTTAGCAGCTTTAATAGCCATACCTTTTTCTTATGTTGCTCCAGATAGTTATGTAGATGTTAATATAAAGGGTACTTTAAATATCTGCCAAAGTGCATTAGAAAATAATGTAAAGCGTATTATTCACACAAGTACAAGCGAGGTTTATGGTACGGCTTTGTATGTGCCTATTGATGAAAAACATCCTTTGCAAGCACAAAGTCCATATTCAGCAAGCAAAATAGGTGCTGATGCTATGGCAATGAGTTTTTATAATGCTTTCAACCTCCCGCTGACCATAGCAAGACCTTTTAATACCTATGGCCCAAGGCAAAGTGCAAGGGCGGTGATCCCAACTATCATCACTCAAATTGCAAATGGAGCTAAACAAATAAAGCTTGGAGATGTAAGTCCTACTAGAGATTTTAATTATGTAAAAGATACTTGTTTAGGGTTTTTAGAGTTAGCTAAATGCCAAAAGGCTATAGGTGAAGTGGTAAATATAGGATCAAATTATGAAATAAGCATAAAAGATACTTTAGAACTCATTAAAAAACTTATGAAATCAAATGTAGAATTTATCACAGAAAATGAACGCGTTAGACCCGAAAATAGTGAAGTATTTAGGCTATGGTGTGACAATAGCAAGATTAAAAGCCTTACTAACTTTTCACCACAATATGATATAGAAAAAGGTTTAGCTCAAACTATAGAGTGGTTTAGTAGTTCTTTAAATTTAAAAAAATACAAAAGTGATATTTATAATATTTAGGATTTTTGTGAAAGAAAAAATAATCATTATTGGAGCTGGAGGACATGCAAGAGCATGTATGGATGTTATAGAGCTTGAAGGTAAATTTGAAATTGCTGGTTTTGTGGATAATGATATAGAAAGTGCGTATTATCCATTGCTTGGGAATGATGATGATTTAAAAAAATTATTTAAAGAATATAAATATGCCTTAATTGGTATTGGACAAATTAAAACTTCATTGCCGAGAGTGCAAATTTATGATAAGTTGAAAACTATAGGTTTTAGATTGCCAACTATTATTTCGCCGCTTGCTCATGTGTCAAAAAGATCTTTTATTGATGAGGCAAGTATAATAATGCATCATGCCTTGGTAAATACAAATGTCAAGATAGGTAAAGGTTGTATAATAAATTCAAAAGCATTAGTTGAACATGATGCTATAATTGAAAATTTTTGTCATATTAGTACAGCTAGTGTTGTTAATGGGGGTTGTTTGATAAAGCAGCATAGTTTTTTGGGGTCAAATACTCATTTAAAACATGGTAGTATTTTAGGCGAAGATAGTATAGTATATATGAAAGGAGTATAATGATGAAATATTGTGATTATTGCCTAATGCCAGATACGAGACCAGGGATAAAATTTAGTAAAGATAAAAATGGCAAAAATATTTGTTCAGCTTGTGTAAATCATAAAAATAAAGAAAATATTGATTATGAAGCTAGATTTAAAGAATTAGAAAAACTTTGTGATAAATATAGAAGAATGAATGGTAAATATGAGTATGATTGTGCTATTGCGGTAAGTGGGGGCAAAGATTCTCATTTTCAAGTACATATTATGAAAGAAAAATTAGGAATGAATCCTATTTTATTTAGCGTAGAAGATAATTTTACTATGACTGAAGCTGGGAAGAAAAATTTAAAAAATATTTCTGAAGAATTTGGCTGTCATCTTATAATCTTAAAACCTGATATAAAAACTCAAAAAAAAGTTATGTTGAAAACCTTTGAAAAGTATGGAAAACCTACCTGGTTTATAGATAGATTAATCTATTCTTACCCTTTTTGCTATGGCTTTGAAATTTAATACACCTTTGCTTGTCTATGGGGAAAATATTTCATATGAATATGGCGGGAATGACAACATCGAAACTCCTGATGCAAGTGGTATTTTTTTAAATGGGGTAGCGAGTGATTTGGATATTAATGAATTTATAGATGATGAAATAAAGGAAGAGAATTTGCAATTGTTTTTTAATCCTAGTAAAGACGATATTGGCAAGTTAGATCCTATATATTTAAGTTATTTTGTTAAGTGGAATTCTTATTCTAATTATGTTTTTGCCAAAAATAGAGGCTTTAGTGATTTAAATGGAGAATGGGACAGGAGGCATTGTGCTGAAAATTTTGATCAAGTAGATAGTATTGCTTATATTTTACATGCTTGGATGAAATATCCAAAATTTGGTCATGCTATGGCTAGTGATTATGCTGCTAGATTTGTAAGATATGGACTTTTAAGCAGAGATGAAGCTGTAAAAATAGTAAAACAAAAAGATCATAATTTGGATAATAAATGCATAGAAGATTTTTGTAGTTTTTTAGGTATTTCAAAATCTAAATTTTGGAGTATAGTAGAAAAGCATTATAATAAAGAGTTGTTTTATAAGAATGAACTTGGAGAATATAAATTAAAAAATGAAATACAATAAAACCCTTGTTATAGCAGAAGCTGGAGTTAATCATAATGGTGATATAAATTTAGCTAAAAAGCTTATAGAAGTAGCCAGTGAAGCTGGGGCTGATTTTGTAAAATTTCAAACTTTTGTAGCTGAAAATTGTATAAGTAAAAATGCCAAAAAAGCAGAGTATCAACTCCAAGCTACTGATGAAAATCAAAGCCAGCTTGATATGGTTAAAAAATTAGAACTTTCTAAACAAGATCATGAAATTTTAATAGAACATTGTAAAAAATTTAATATTAAATTTCTTTCCACTGCTTTTGATTTAGAAAGTATTGATTTGCTTGTAAAATTTGATATAGAAATTTTTAAAATTCCAAGCGGAGAATTAACTAATCTTCCTTACTTGAAAAAAATTGCTAGTTTTAATAAAAATATCATCTTATCAACAGGAATGGCTACTTTAGGTGAGATTGAAAAAGCTTTAGATATTTTGGTGCAAAATGGTACTCAAAGAGATAAAATCATTATTTTACATTGTAATACAGAATACCCTACACCTTTTGAAGATGTAAATTTAAGGGCTATGCAAACTTTAAAAAAAGCCTTTTGTTTGCCCGTAGGATATTCTGATCACACTTTGGGTATAACTATACCTATAGCAGCTGTAGCTATGGGAGCTTGTGTGATAGAAAAACATTTTACTTTAGATAAAAGTATGCAAGGGCCCGATCATCAAGCTTCCTTAGAACCTGAAGAATTAAAAGCTATGATTAAATCCATAAGAGAGCTAGAACAAGCTTTTGGAAATGGTGTTAAAATTCCAAGCAAAAGCGAAAGTAAAAACAAAGCCATTGCTAGAAAATCTCTTGTAGCTAAAAAAGTTATAAAAAAGGGCGAATGTTTTAGTGAAGAAAATCTTACCACAAAGCGACCGGGGGATGGAATTTGTGCTATGAAATATGATAAATATTTAGGTAAAATTGCTAGTAGAGATTATGCTGAAGATGAGTTAATTGATGAATAGAAAAATTTGTGTTATTAGTGGCACTAGAGCCGAATGGTATTTATTAAGAAATTTATGCAAATACATTGAACAAGATAATGAATTAACTTTGCAGCTTATTGTTACAGCAGCTCATTTAAGTCAAGATTTTGGTTTTACTTATCAAGAGATTGAAAAAGAATTTAAAGTAAATAAAAAAATTCCCATTTTGCTTAATAACAATGATGGTGTAGGTATTTGTAAAAGTATGGGGCTTTTACAAATTTCACTTTGTGAAGCTTTTGAAGAATTAAAACCTGATATTGTGGTGATATTAGGCGATAGATATGAAATGCTCTCTTGTGCTAGCACTTGTTTGGTAATGCAAATTCCCTTAGCGCATCTTTGTGGAGGTGAGCTTACTTTGGGAGCTATTGATGATAGCATTAGGCATGCTATTAGTAAAATGGCGCATTTGCATTTTGCTAGTACTCAAACTTATACAAATAGAATTTTGCAACTTGGAGAAAGTAAAGATAGAGTTTTTAATGTAGGTTCTCTAGGGGGAGAAAATATCAATAATATGAATTTTTTAAACAAGGAAGATTTGCAAAAAGAATTGAATTTGATATTTGATGAAAATATATATTTAATAACTTATCATCCTCAAACGATACAAAAATCAAGCGTTAAAAAAGAAATAAAATTATTGCTTGAATTTTTAGATAATTTGGAAAATTCTACTTTAATTTTTACGAAAGCAAATGCTGATGAGAATGGCTTATATATTAATGAGCTTTTAAATGAGTATTGTATAAAACAATCTCATAAAGCAAAGTTATTTGATAATTTGGGCTCTAAAAGATACTTAAGTTTAATGAAAATAGCAAATATGCTTATAGGAAATAGCTCTAGTGGAATTTGCGAAAGTCCTTTTTTAAGAATTCCTTGTATCAATATAGGCAACAGGCAAGAAGGAAGAATTTTTGCTGATAATATTATAAATTGTGATATTTATCATTTAAAACAAGCGTTTTTGTATGTTAATACCAAAGAATATCAAGATAAGCTAAAAAATTTCATTAATCCTTTTGAGTGTGAAGGTAAAAATACAAGTCTAATGATAAAGGATATTTTAAAAAATATTTCTTTGGAAAAAATTTTATATAAAAAATTTGTGGATATGCAATGAGTATTGAAAAATTAAAACTTGCTAAAAATGCAAGCATACAAGAAGCTTTAAAAATTATAGGTAGTGATCGTGTTAGAATAGCTTTGGTGGTAGAAAATGATAAATTTTTAGGTGTAATTAGTGATTCTAACATTAGAAGAGCTTTATTAAATGGCAAAAAGCTTGAAGATAGTATAGAAACAATTTATACTAAGAATTCGCTAACTATTAAAGAAAATACAAGTAAAGAAGAGCTTTTAAAATTAGCTAGTCAAACTGATATTTATGATTTTCCTGTCTTAAATAGTGAAAATGAAGTCATAGCTATAAAATCTATTGCTTCAATTCTTAAAGAAAAAAGTTTTGAAAATGAAGTAGTTCTAATGGTTGGAGGTCTTGGAAGTAGATTGGGTGAACTTACCAAAAATACTCCAAAACCTATGTTAAAAATAGGTAAAAAACCAATACTCGAAAATATTGTTTTAAATTTCAAAGAACAAGGTTTTAAAAAATTTATATTTTGTGTAAATTATAAAAAAGAAGTTATTTGTGATTATTTTCAAGAAGGCAAAAGTTGGGGTGTTGAAATTTCTTATATTAAAGAAAAACAAAAACTCGGCACTGCTGGGGCTTTGTCTTTGGTGAAAGATATGAAAAAATCATTTATTGTTATGAATGGAGATATTTTAACTAAACTTGATTTTGATCAAATTATTCAAGAGCATAAAAAAAGTAAAGCAGTGATGAGTGTGGTACTTAGAGAATTTGAGCAACAAATTCCTTATGGTGTTGTGAAAATTTCTAACAATGATATAAAAGATATAGAAGAAAAACCTATGCAGAAATTTTTAGTTAGTGCTGGAATTTATGTATTAGAACCAGAAGTTTTAAAGTATATCAAAAAAGATGTGTATTTGGATATGCCTAATTTGATTAAGCGATTGTTAGATAAAAAATTAAAAATAAATTCTTATATATTACAAGATTATTGGATTGATATAGGAAGACTTGAAGAATATGAAAAGGCGATTGTGGATTTTCAATGAAAGTTTTGATTATAGGATTTGGTAGTATAGGAAAAAAACACTACTTAGCTTTAAAGCACTTAGGTTATGAAGTTAGCGTAGTTTCAAGAAGTTATAAAAAGAATGATTTGCAATGCTTTAAGAGCTTGCAAGAAGTAAAGTTAGAAGAAATTGATTTATTTGTTATAGCAACTATAACGATAAATCACTATGAAACTTTAGAATCAATCGATAAAAAAGTAAAAGACAAAACTATTTTAGTTGAAAAGCCTTTATTTGAAAAATATAGAGAGTTTAACTCTATCAATGGTAATTATATTTATGTAGCTTATTTGCTACGCTTTCATCCTTTAGTGGAAAAAATAAAAACTATTATACAAAAAGATCAATATATTTATTTTGTTGAATTTAATTGCTCATCATATTTACCAAACTGGAGAATTTGTGATTATACTCAAAATTATAGTGCAAAAAAAGAATTAGGTGGAGGAGTTTTATTGGATTTATCCCATGAGCTTGATTTAGCGTATTATTTTTTTGAAAAATTAAAATTATTATATGCTCAAAATTTAAAAATTTCTGAACTTGAAATTAATAGTGATGATTTTGCATTTTTATCTTTAAAATCTAAAAAAGAATTAATTCATATCAAACTTGATTATTTTTCTAAATTTACAAAAAGAGAGATTGTTTTGCATTCTCGTGATAAAACTTATAAGGCAGATTTAGTCAATAATAAATTATACATTTTTGGAACAACTACCTTGTTGCAGGTGGAAGAATGCCAAAGTGATACGATAAAAAATTTAATAAGTCTTCATGAAAAAATTATAGAAAAGGATTGTAGTGTGTGTAATCTTTATGAAGCTTTTGATGTTTTAAAATTATGTGATGAAGTCAAAAGGAGATCTAGTGAATAATATTTTATGCACAATATGTGCAAGAGGTGGTAGTAAAGGGGTTAAAAATAAAAACATTAGAAAAATTAATGATTTGGAATTAATTGCTTATAGCATAATCCAAGCAAAAAATTCTCAACTTTTTAAACATATAGTAATTAGTACAGATAGTGATGAAATAGCACAAGTTGCTTTAAAATACGGCGGGGAAGTTTTTTTTAAAAGAAGTGCAAATTTAGCTAGTGATGAGGCCGCTAAATTACCTGTGATAAAAGATGCTTTGTTAAAAAGCGAAGAATACTTTAATACTAAATTTAACACCATAATAGATCTTGATGCTTCTGCACCTTTGCGAAATAGTAAAGATATTTGCAAAGCATATGAGCTTTTTAAACAAGAAAAAAAATCAAATTTAATTACAGCTACTCCAGCAAGACGCAACCCGTATTTTAATCTAATAGAAGTAGATAATGATGAGGTAAAAAAGTCTAAAGAAGGAAATTTCACTACGCGTCAAAGTGCTCCAAAATGTTATGATATGAATGCTAGTATTTATATTTTTACTAGGGAAAAATTGTTGAAAAATAATACTTTATTTGGAAAAGATACGAGTTTGTATATAATGGATGAAAAGACAGCTTTTGATATAGATAGTGAGTTTGATTTTGAAATAGTTGAATTTTTAATCAAAAAGGCTAATTTAAAACAGGAAGATTTTTAATGATTAAAGATAAAGTAGTATTTATAATAGGAGCATGTGGCCGTATAGGGAGTGCTTTGAGTAAGGCATGTTTAGAGCATAATGGAAAAATTATCATTGCAGATATTAATGAGGAAGGATTATTTCACTTAGTATTAAAATTAAATAATAAAGAACGCATTTTAAGCAAAAAAATTGATATAAACGATTATAAAGCAATTGAAGATTGTTTAAAAGAAGCTGTTTTAAAATTTGGAAAAATTGATGCTTTTGTTAATTGTGCTTATCCTGTGAGTAAAGATTGGGGGAAAATTGCTTATTATGAAGCAAGTTATGAACAAATTTGTGAAAGTTTGAATTTGCATCTAGCTAGTTTTATTTTTATAGCTAATATAATGGTAAAATTTTTTAAAAAGCAAGGCTTTGGAAATATTATTAATTTAAGTTCGATTATGGGTGTTTATGCACCTAAATTTGAAAATTATAAAGGAACTTCCATGCAAAGTTCTTTAGAATATAGTGTGATTAAAGCTGGCATTAATCATCTTGGTGTTTGGCTTGCTAAGGAGCTTTTTAATACAAATATAAGAGTAAATAGTGTAGCCTTTGGTGGTATAAAAGACAATCAACCCCAAGTGTTTTTAGATGCTTATAGAAAGTGTTGTGCTTCTAAAGGTATGTTAGATGCTAATGATGTGTGCGGGACTTTGATATTTTTAATGTCAGATTATTCTAAATTTATAACAGGACAAACTATAATAGTAGATGATGGATGGGGACTTTGATGAGTATTTTAGAAAATAATATTAATGCAGTGTTTGATCATAATTTAAAAGAGCAATTAAAAAAAGTAAATCAAACTTATCAAATAGTGCAAGGTGATGATAATTTAGATATAAATATTATAGACGGGGGGGGGTATAGGCTTTATGATAAGCCGCTAGAAGAATTAAATAAAACATTAAATTTATACAATGATAAATATCTTTTATATCCTATATTATTCTTTTATGGTTTTGGAAATGGAATTTTATATAAAGCTCTTTTGCAAAATCCAAATCATAAGATTATTTTAGTATTTGAACCTGATGTAAATATAATCTATACTATGTTTAAAATGATAGATTTTTCTAAGGAATTAAAAGAAAATAGATTATTACTACTAGATCCAAATAATGAAAATATCAATGATTTGAAAAATTTGTTTTTAAGCAATTTGATATTTAAATTTTTAAGGACTTATTTTTTAGAGATACATTGTGATTATTATGATGGCAAGTATCAAGAAGAAATTTTGAAATTAAATTCTTTAATACAAGATGCTATAAAAGAAAATATAATTTCTATTGGAGATGATCCATTAGATGCCTTGCGAGGTATAAAACATTTTACACAAAATATTCCTAAAATGATAGCCAATCCAAGCTATAAAGAATTATTAAATAAAAGAAAAAATTTAAGTGATACAGCTATAATGGTCTCAACAGGACCTAGCTTAACTAAACAACTTCCACTTTTAAAACAATACCAAAACAAAGCCAGTATATTTTGTGCTGATAGTGCTTATCCTATACTTGCAAAAGCAAATATTAAACCTGATTATGTTTTTTCGCTTGAGAGAACTGATTTTACCAGTGAATTTTTTAATAATGACTTTGGTGAATTTGATAAAGATATATTATTTGTTATTAAATCAGTCACTCATCCAAATACTATTAAATATTTAGAAAAAAATAAAAGAAAATATATGATAGTTTCAACTCCAGAATATTTTTTTAAATATTGCTCTTTAAATGATTTTGGGTATTTTAACATGGGATGGAGTGTTGCTCATATGGCCTGTTATTTATCTATCGGTTCATTTAAAACATAGTAATATAATATTTATTGGGCAGGATTTAGCTTATGGTGAAAGTAAAGTTTCGCATGCTATTGGACATATATACGGAGAACATGATTTAGATGATGAAGGTTTATACAAAGAAAATTTAAAAACTGAAGCTTATGGTGGTGGTAAATATATTGAGAGTTCATCTATATGGATTTTTTTTAAGAAAGTACTTGAAAATGATATTCTTACTTTTAATAAGATGAATATGAAAATTTACAACTGCACTGAGGGTGGAGCAAGAATAAATGGAACCATTGAAGAGCCTTTTAAGCAAGTATGTGAAAAATTATTAAAAAAAGATTTGAACAAGCCTTTTACAAAACTTGAAAATTTAAATTTAAATAAACAAAATGAATTATTATTAAAAGCATATTTCAAAATTATAAAAAACATTAAACAATATGAAAAATTAAAAAAAGAATTATGCGAAAGAAATATATCTATAAATAAAAATTTATTACATATTGATAATTTAGATATTCAAGATTCTATACATATGTTTGAATTAATATTAAAACAAATTGATGAACTTAAAACTAGCATATATCGTTGTGGTTTGTTAAATGGACCTTTAATCAGACAATTTGAATTAAATTTAGCAAGAATTTATGTGTTAAATCCAAAAACACAAGAAGATAGTTACAATAAATCAATGCTTTGGATAAAAGAACACCTAGATTGGATAAAATTAATCATAGCTCATATAGACTCTCAAAAGGAAGTTTTACAAAGAAGTATAGTTACAACTAAAGATGAGCTTATAGAAAAAGGTTTTCTAAATTTAGTAGAAAAAATCGAACAAAGAGCTTTAAAAAATGTCAATTTTTGATATTTTATAATCTATTTTTTAAATTTATTAAATCGATTTCAAAAATTTCAAGTAATTTTTCATTAAATTTTTTATAATCACACGAGAGCTTTTTTATAAGCTCAAAACTTCTTTTTTTATCTTTGTAATTTTGCCATAAAATTTCTTTATTTTTGTTTTCATATCTACCATTGTCATTAAATTCATAGCGGTATATGCATTCTTGCGATACAAAAAAGCTCTCACTTAGCATAAAATTTATATAGTTAAAAAGCACATCTTCTCCATAACAAAGTTTTTCTTTAAAATCAACATACTCAAAACTTTTTAAAATCAAATTTTTCCTATATACTTTTGCCCAAACACTCCAGCAAAAATGCTTTTGATTAAATAAAAATTCCAAAAATTTATTTTTGTTAAAATGCTCATCTTGTTTAAATCTATAAAATTTCTTAAATTTCACCCTATGTACATATGCATCAAACACTACCATATCTACATTTTTGATTTTTTCAAGCCCAACTTCACAAGCATTAAGCTCTAAATAATCATCAGGATCTAAAAACATTATATAGGGTGAGCTTGAATTTAATACACCTATATTTCTACTAGCAAAAGTTCCTAAATTCTCTTCATTATGTATGATTTTTATCCTATCATCTTTGCTAGCATATTCTTTAGCTATATCTATACTTTTATCATTGCCAAGGTCATCTACCACAATGATTTCTATATCTTTAAAAGTTTGTTTAATACAACTTTCTAATGCTCTAGCAATATACTTTTCCACATTATAGGTTGGTAGTATGATGGAAATTTGACTCATTTTAGCTCTTTATTTTTTGATATAATTATAGCTTTTATTTTTAAGGAAAATTATGAATATTTTTATCAACCTTCCTACTTGGCTTGGCGATGCGGTGATGGCTAGTGCGGCTATTTATGCTATGAAAGAAAAATACCCTCAAGCTAAATTTACTTTTTATGGTTCTTTTGTAAGCACAGAGCTTTTTAAACGCTTTGAAAATGCTCAAATTTTAGTAGAAAATAAAAAGCAAAGATATAAGCAAATTTTAAAAGCTAGAAAAAACCTTGGTAAATTTGATCTAGCTTTTTCGTTTCGCTCGGCATTTTCAAGCAAGATCATTTTAAATCTAATCAAAGCAAAAAAAAGATTTTATTTTGATAAAAATATTCTAAAAGAAGAACACCAAGTCTTAAAATACTTAAATTTCATAGAAAAAGCCTTAAATTTTAAAGCCACTTCAAATGCTTTAAAACTCCCTATAAAAGCAAAATCAACTCAAAAAATCTTAGGTATAAACCCGGGTGCACATTTTGGAAGTGCCAAAAGATGGGAAGCGAGCTATTTTGCAAGGGTAGCAAAAGAATTTAGCTCAACTCATCAAATTTTAATCTTTGGAGTAGAAAGTGAGAGAGAAATTTGTGATGAAATTGAGTATTTTCTTCTAAAAGAAGGTATCAAATCAAAAAATCTTTGTGGTAAAACTAGTATTTATACTTTATGTAAAAATATTTCTATGCTTGATTTGCTCATCACAAACGACAGTGGTCCTATGCATATAGGTGCAGTTTATGGGGTGAAAACGGTGGCTATTTTTGGCTCGACTAAATTTAGTCAAACCTCGCCTTGGCAAGAAAATGCTAAAATAGCACATTTAAATTTAGCTTGTATGCCTTGTATGCAAAAGGTCTGCCCTTTAAAACACCACAAATGTATGAAAGATTTAAAGCCTGAAGTGGTAATAAATTTAGCAAAAACATTTTTTTAGCATATTTTTCTTTGTGATTTGGGTTTAAACCTCTTGCAAAAGCTTGATAAATGTGTTAAACTTAACAATCATTTTTAATCAAGGAGCTTTTTATGACTAAAGCAGATTTTATTTCTCAAGTTGCTCAAACTGCTGGGCTAACTAAAAAAGATGCAACTGCAGCTACTGATGCAGTAATCGCTACTATTACTGATGTATTAGCTAAAGGTGATAGCATTAGCTTTATTGGTTTTGGTACATTTTCTGTAGCTGAAAGAGCTGCTAGAGAAGCTAGAGTACCAAGCACTGGTGCTACTATCAAAGTACCTGCTACTAAAGTTGCTAAATTTAAAGTAGGTAAAAACCTTAAAGACGCAGTTGCTGCTGCTAAAACTGCTAAAAAAGCTAAAAAATAATTCTTTGCGCAAAAGTTAAAAAACTTTTGCGTTTTTCTTCATAGTTAAGTATTAATTTTCTTTTGATATTGTTTTTAAAAATATTAAAGGAAGACAATGTCAGTTTATAATAATATCTTAGATTGTATAGGTAACACCCCGATTGTTTCTTTAAAAGAATTTGCTCCAAATCTTTATGCTAAATGCGAGTATTTTAATCCAAGTCATTCTATAAAAGATAGAGCGGCTGTGGAGATGATAAAACAAGCTTTAAATGAAGGTAAAATCAATCAAGAAACAACCATTATAGAAGCTACAAGTGGAAATACCGGCATAGCTTTAGCAATGATTTGTGCAAGCTTAAAGCTTAAACTTATCATAGCTATGCCTGAGTCTATGAGTATTGAGCGTAGAAAAATGATGAGTTTTTTTGGTGCAAAGCTAGAACTTACTCAAGCAAGTAAAGGCATGCAAGGAGCGCTTGATAGAGCTAATGAGCTTTTGAGTGAAATTCCAAATTCATTTATGGTAAGTCAATTTGAAAATATCAACAACAAAAACGCACATAAAAAAAATACTGCTTTAGAAATTTTAAAAGCTTTACCCGATCTTGGTATTTTTTTAGCAGGTTTTGGTACAGGCGGGACTATTAGCGGGGTAGGAGAAATTTTAAAAGAACACAATCCTAATGTCAAAATCATAGCCTTAGAACCCGCATCTTCGCCACTTTTGAGCCAAAATACCGCTGCAAGCCATAAAATTCAAGGTATAGGTGCAAATTTTATCCCTAAAATTTTAAATCAAAAAATTATAGATGAGATAGTTTGTGTAAGCAATGAAGATGCTATAAATACAGCCTTAGAGCTTGGTAAAAATGGCATAATGGCAGGAATTTCAAGTGGTGCAAATGTATATATGGCTAGAAAAATTGCTTTAGAAAACCCTGATAAAAAAGTCTTGACTATGTTAAATGATACAGCCGAGCGATATTTGTCAACTGATTTATTTGCAAATTTATAATTAGGGGTGTGTATGAGTCAAAATAATGAGCATTTTGATTTAGATCTTGAAAGGGCGATTTTAAGTTCTTGTATATATAGTGAAGATTCTTTTTTTAGTGTTTCTTCGGATATTGAGATTAATGATTTTTCGCTCAAAGCTCATCAAGATATTTATAAAGCTATTTTAGCTTGTGTGAATGCAGGCGAGCCTATAAGTGCAAGTTTTATAAGAAAACATAAAAAAGTAGATGAGCAAATTTTAGCTGAAGTTTTAGCTACTACTTCCATAGCAGATGTGAGTAAATACGCTTATGAATTAAGAGAAAAATCCATTAGACGCCAGCTTTTAAATTTTGCTTATACTATACCTACAAGGGTAAATGAAGATAAAAGCATTTCTCAAATCTCAGATGAAATAGGCAAAGAAATTTTTAATCTTACAAACCGTGTAAATAGTAATAGTATTAAGGATATGACTATGGTGATGTCTGAGCTTATGGATGAGTTTAAAAAGCAAAAAGAAGCTGAAAATAAAGATATTTTGGGACTTGATACAGGTTTTAGTGAGCTTAATAAAATGACAAAAGGCTTTAAACCCGGCGATCTTGTAATCATCGCAGCACGCCCTGGCATGGGAAAAACTACAATTTGTTTAAATTTTATAGAAAAAACACTAAGGCAAAATAAAGGTGTTGTAATGTTTTCACTAGAAATGCCTGCTACGCAAATCATGCAAAGATTAATCAGTGCAAAAACTTCCATTCCTTTGCAAAAAATTCTAATCGCAGATTTAAGCGATGATGAGTGGAGTAGGGTAGGTGATGCTTGTAATGAATATGCGCAAAAAAATCTTTATATTTATGATAGTGGTTATGCTAGCATAGCAGACATTCGTTCAATTTTACGCAAAATCAAGGCTCAAGATGAGAGTATTGAGCTTTGCGTAGTTGATTACATCGGTCTTATGATGAGTAACTCAGCTTTTAATGATAGGCATTTACAAGTGAGTGAAATTTCAAGAGGTTTAAAGCTTTTAGCAAGAGAATTAAATATGCCAGTAGTGGCACTCTCACAGCTTAATCGTTCATTAGAAAGTAGAGCAAATAAACGACCTATGCTTAGTGATTTAAGAGAGAGTGGCGCTATAGAACAAGATGCAGATACGATTTTATTTGTATATAGAGATGAGGTTTATAGAGAACAAGAAGAAAAAGAAAGAGAAAATAAAGCCAAAAATGAAGGCAAAACTTATGAGAGAAAATTTATGCCAAATCCTGTGCAAGAAAAAGCTGAGCTTATTATAGGTAAAAATAGAAATGGTCCTGTAGGGCATGTGGATTTGCTTTTCTTAAAAGAAAAATCGTGCTTTATTGAAGCTCCAAAAGAAGATTTTATAGTTACCAATTTTGAAGGTTAATTTAAAGAATAGCGATAATCGTTTTGTATAAAAAGCTCTAAATCTTTAAAATCAATTTTTCCCATCAGCTCTTTTACGAGCTGTTTGTATATTATTTTTTCATCTTTAACTATAAAAGCTGATCTTGCTAATAATCCTGCAAATATACTATCATGTATTAATACTCCATAATTAGTGCCAAAATCTTTAAAGGCAAAATCACTTGCAACTATGATATTATCAATTCCTTCAGTCGCACAAAAACGATCCATAGCAAAAGGTAAGTCCATGCTAATAACAATCACTTCAATGTTTTTTATAGATGCCAATCTTTTGTTAGTTTCTTTAGCTTGTTTGGAACATACTTGAGTGTCTAAGCTAGGAAAAGTTAGTAAAATTTGAGTTTTTCCAGGTGGTGCTATTTCTACTGAGGCAAGATTTTTAGTTTTTAAAGTCACTTTTGGAGCATTATCGCCAATTTGTAGTTGATTTCCTGTGAGTTTTATGTTTTGTTTTTTATATATAATGCTTGACACAATTTTCCTTTTTATAATAAAATCATCTTAGCTAAAAGTAAAAAGCTGAAAAAACCCAAACCATCAGTAATTGCAGTAATCACAACACTTGAACCTACCGCAGGATCAATTTTAAATTTTTTCAAAGTTAATGGCACAAAAGAGCCTACAAAACCGGCTAAGGCTAGATTGATTAGCATTGACAAAGCTATAACAAGTCCTAAAAGGGCTGTTTTAAACCATATAAAAGCTATAATGCTCATAACGCTAGCAAATATAAGCCCATTTAATAAAGAAATTCCACTCTCTCTTAATATAACTTTTTTAGCATCTTTGAATTCTACTTCATTGAGTGAGAGTTTTCTAACTGTTACCGCTAAGGCTTGTGAGCCTGTGTTACCTCCCATGGAAGCTACAATAGGCATAAGTACTGCTAGAGCTACAAGTTGTTCTATTTCACCTGAAAAAAGACTGATGATATTAGCTGAAATTAATGAAGTTGTAAGATTAATCATGAGCCAAAAAGCTCTTGCTTTAGCTGCTTTAAAAGCACTTTCTTCTTCAACATCTGCATCAACTCCGGCTAAATTATAAATTTGCTCTGTTGCATTTTCTTGGATTAAATCATGAATATCATCATAAGTAATTCTACCCAAAAGCACTCCATCGTCATTTATAACAGCCAAAACACTTAAATCATAATCTTCTACTATATCAATAGCCTTTTGTATATCTTCATGATCTTTAATGCTATAACATTTATATTTTTCATTGTTGTTTTTAATAATATCTGCAAAACTTAGTTTAAAATCCCAAAGCAAGAGATCGCTTAGGTTGATAGCATTGCAAAGTTTTCCTTGTTTATCTATGATATAAACTTGAAAAATTTGATCTACTTGTCCTGAATGCTTTAAAATTCTATATCTTTTAATGGCCTTTTCTATACTTTCATTAATAGAGGCTGTGAAAATTTCTGTTTGCATATAAGCACCAGCGGTATTTTCATCATAATTTTTAAGGCGTAAAATTTCTTCTTTATCTTCTGAACTTAAGCGGTTTAAAATAGCTAAAGTTTTTTGTGGATTTAGCTCTTCAAAACGCTTAATTAAGTCTGTTGCATCATCACTTTCAAGCTCTTCTACTGCTTTTGCAATCTTTATAATGCTTAAGTTTTCTAAAATATCTTCTAAGATATGTTCAGGCGTTATAGTAGCTACATTTGCAAGTGTGTAAGTATCAAAAGATTTAAGAGTTTTTAAATAAAGCTCTTCATCATGCCTTTTAATAGTTTTTAAGGCTTCATTGATTTCATAGGTACTTTGATCTTTGAAAGTATTTTTTAAAAGTTCTTGTGCTTCTAAAAAATCATTCATCATCTCAAAGCTCCATAGAATTTTCTATATTTTGTTCTTTTGGTGGATTTTTATAATTTTCATCAATGCTTTGCAAGCGGTTTTCATACTCTTTTGCCATTTTTAAAAATTCTTCTTTGTTTTTTCCACTTAAGCTTGATTTTGGAATTTTAACTATAGTTTCAGGATTAATTGCTTTATTATTTAGATAAAGTCCAAAATGCAAATGTGGTCCAGTACTCATACCAGTAGAGCCTACATAAGCAATCACTTGTCCTTGCTTAACTTTTTGTCCGCGTTTGATTTTTGCAAAGCGACTAAGATGAGCATATAAAGTCATATAGCCTGACATGTGTTTTACTTGTACAACCTTACCATAACCACCTTTTGTCCCAACAAAGCTAATCGTTCCATCTCCTGCACTTTTAACTGGAGTACCCGTTGGAGCTGCATAGTCAATACCTAGGTGTGCTCTATAGCGTTTTAATATAGGATGGTATCTTGCTCTAGTAAAACGATCTGAAATCCTTGTATATTTGACAGGTTTAGTTAAAAAGAAATTTTCAAGCTCTTTTCCTTGAGCATTATAATAAGAATCTTTATATAAAAATACAGAATATTCTTTACCTCTAATATTAGCTAAAGCTGCTTGGATATTAATATCGCCAAAAAGTCTTCCTAGTCTTCTTTTTTGCTCATAAATTAATACTACACTATCGCCTTTTCTAACATTTTTAAAATTAACACTATTTTTAAAAGCTCTTACCATAGCTCTTGCTAAGGTTACGCTACCACTTTCATCATAAACATCTTGATAAGCTGAATTGTTAATAGCTACGCGAATAGTTCTTTTTTCTTTGGTATAAGAAATTGGAGTAAAACTTAATACGAATTTATTTTCAGTATTTTTGTAAATATGAATTTGTAAATCATCACTGATTGGGATTAAAACCTGTTCTAATTCTCCTTGATCATCTTTTAACATTTGGTATTTAATACCACTTGCAATTTCTGCACTTAGTTCTTTATCTTCAGCATCAAGATTATAGTATAAATTCAAAGGTATGGAGTGATCTTGTAAAAAATCAAGTAAAGTTTTACCATTCTCCCAAGAAAGTTCTTCAACACTTGAAATAGCAAAAAGTTTTATCGATATAAGTAAAGATATGAAAATTTTTTTCATGGTATTTTAAAGCCTTCTAAAATTTAAACATAAATTTGTATTTTACTTAATTTTTCTTACAATTTTGTAAGGAAAATACAATATAATTTAATTTTTACACTTTTTTAAGGAGTATCAGTTGTCAAGAATTATTTTAATGCTTTGTTGTTTTTTAGCATTTTTGCAAGCTAAAAATTTTGATTTAATACAAACAAAACTTGAAAAAGTAGATGATATTTATGGTTATATAAAAGATGATCCTAGAATTTTATTGCACTCAAGTGGTATAGTTGTGCATGAAATTGATACACAAAAATCAATTATTGCAAGAGCTAGTGTGATAGGGCGTGAAAATGGCTTAGTTAAATTACAATTTAAAGTTTTTGATATGCTAGCTCAAGATGCTATGCCTTTACCAAATGTATTGCCACAAGTAGGCGATAAAATAGTTTTAAATTATTTATATGATAGAGCCTTGATTATAGCTCCTGATAAAAATGTGTATGATTTTATAGCTCAAAAATTAAATGGACTTTATTTTTTACACCCTGATTTATTTGGTGCTCATATGATACAAGAATACCGCCAAACTCCAAGAAGATCAGATTTTAGATCTTTTTGTTCAAAAAATGCTGTTGGGCTTTTAGTGGTAGCTTTAGAAAATAAAGCTGAGATAGTTGATTGTCAAGATTTTGGCAAGATAGAAGAATTTAACATACCTCAAGCTCAAAGTTTGCAAATTCCATTTTATTCAAGAATTACAGGTTATAAAAGCGATATTTTTAGCTTAAATGATGAAGCAATTGGAAATTATTATGTATATTATGAAAAATTAATTAGCTTAACTAGAGAAAAATAATGCAAGAAATCCATCAAAAATTTTTTCAAGATCTTTTAGGGGTTGAAAATGCTCATTTTGATCCTATTCACAAAAGAGCGTATAGTTATGATGCTACTAAAAAGCATTATTTACCTGATGGAGTGCTTTTTCCAAGAGATGAAAATGATATTAGTCAAATTTTAAAATATTGTAATGAAAATAAAATCATCGTTATTCCTAGGGGCTCAGGTAGTGGATTTACCGGTGGAAGCTTAGCTATTAATGGTGGAGTAGTGTTAAGCTTTGAAAAACATATGAATAAAATTTTAGAAATTGATCTTGAAAATTTAGTTGCAGTAGTGCAGCCTGGTGTGATAAATATGGCTTTACAAGAAAAAGCAAAAGAATATGGTTTATTTTATCCACCTGATCCTGCTAGTATGGAGTATTCTTCTTTAGGGGGGAATGTAAGCGAAAATGCAGGAGGTATGAGAGCTGCTAAGTATGGTATAACTAAAGATTATGTAATGGCTTTAAGAGCTGTTTTACCTAATGGAGAAATCATTAGAGCAGGTAAAAAAACTATAAAAGATGTAGCGGGTTATAATCTAGCTGGAATTTTAATAGCAAGTGAGGGATCTTTGGCTGTGCTTAGTGAGATTACTTTAAAACTAGTAGCTTTGCCAAAGTTTAAAAAGACAGCTATGGGGATTTTTAACAGCATTGATGAAGCAATGAATGCAGTTTATAAAACTTTAGCTAAAGGTGTGACTCCTGTATCTATGGAATTTTTAGATCAATTAAGCATACAAGCATTAGAACAAAAATTCCAAAAAGGCTTACCTATGGATGCGGGTGCGATTTTAATCGCTGATGTAGATGGCAATGTAGAAGAGGCTATTGAAGCAGATTTAAAAATTTTGCAAGAGAGTTTTTATGAATCTGGCGTAAGAGAGTTTAAAATAGCAAAAGATGAGCAAGAAGCAGCCAATATTTGGTTTGCTAGAAGAAACTGCTCTCAAAGTATAGCAATGTATGGAAATTTAAAGCTTAATGAAGATATTACAGTGCCGCGTTCAAAACTACCTGATCTTTTAAAAGGCATAGCTGAAATTTCTAAAAAATATGGTTTTAAAATCCCTTGTTTTGGTCATACTGGCGATGGTAATGTGCATACTAATGTAATGGTAAGTGATAAAAATAATCCTGAGTTGGTTAAAAAAGGTTACGAAGCTGTAGAAGAGGTGTTTAAGCTTACAGTTTCTTTAGGTGGAACCTTAAGTGGGGAGCATGGTATAGGCATTTCAAAAGCTCCTTTTATGAAGCTTGCTTTTAGTGAAGCTGAAATGGACTTGATGAGAAATATCAAAAAAGCATTTGATCCAAATAATATACTTAATCCTTTTAAAATGGGACTTTGATGAATTTTAAAAACTTCATAAAAATTCTTTTAAGCATAAGAGATAAAGAAATTTTAAATTATGCTGCAGCTTTGAGTTTTTATACTATTTTATCTTTAATACCGCTTTTATTTTTATGTTTTTGGGTTTTTACTCAAATTCCAAGTTTTGAAATGTATCAAGAAAGAATTAAAAATTTAATTTTTACTTTTTTAATCCCAACTCAACAAGAATTAATAACACAATATATTAACACTTTTTTAAAAAATAGTGTCAATCTTGGTTTAATTGGTCTTTTAGCTATGGCTTTGACTTCTTTAGCATTTTTTTCAGGTTATGATTATGTTATTAATAAGCTTTTAGAAGAAGACTCTAAAAGTCTTTGGCATAGTATAAGTTCTTATTGGACTTTGGCAACATTAACTCCACTTGGACTTGGAGTGAGTTTTTACATTTCAGGTTTTATACAAAAAACCTTAGATGATTTTAATATTGCTTTAAATTTTTTTGAGATTTTACCTTATGTGATTATATGGGCTTTGTTTTTTACATCTTATTCAAGTTCAGTGAGTAAAAAAGGTGATTTAAAAACTTTGCTTATTAGTTCTTTTGGTGCTTCTGTGATTTGGTATATTTCTAAGATGATTTTTGTGTATTATGCTGTATATAATAAAACTTATTTAAATGTATATGGTTCTTTTTCTGTGATATTGTTTTTCTTTTTGTGGATTTATATTTCTTGGATTATTTATCTTTTGGGTTTAAGGGTTTATTTGATTTTAAATCAAGAAAATAAAGGGAATAAAACCAAGAGAAATTACAAAAAGAGCTAAATAACGATGAAAAATAGCCATGAAGGATAAAAATATATAAATAAGATAAATTTCTAATGGTATGTGTAACAATATACTATTTAATTTAAAATCAAATAATGCTAATAATATTTCATCTAATACATCTCCATAAGATAATAAATGCAGTAATAAACTTATAGGGTAAAATAAAGCAAATAATATGCTTAAAGGTATACCTAAAAATTGTTGAAAACTAATAAGTGGAAAAAAATATAATACAGGAATTATCATTGCTAAAAAAGTCCAAAAATTTATAAAAATAATATGAATATAATTTTTTGAAAAATTATCTTTAAAATGATGTAAATATAAATAAATATAAAATACTCCTAAACTTGAAAACAAAAAGCCAACGCTAAATAATAAATTTGGAAATAAGCTTATACATAAAATTACACTTAAGAATAAAAATTTAAAACTCAAAATTTTAATATTTTTGCTAAATAGATAAAAAGCAAAAATACTCATACATAAAGCTCTTATATAAGAAGGGCTAAAGTCTATTAAAAATATATACAAAATTAAAAGCAAGAAAGCAAAAATACTAATATCAAGTTTTAAACTTCTATAAGGAAAATATCGTTTGTGAAAAAAGGCATATAAAGGAGCAAAAATCAAAAAGCAAAAGCTAAATAACAAGCCCAAATGATATCCACTAATAGCAATTAAATGCGCGATATCGTAAAAATTTACATCATTTCTAAGTTCACTTGATACATTTTTTGCAAAGAATAAAGCCCCGTAAAATTCTTTGATTTTTTCATTTTGATGTTGATTTAAAAAATACTCCACTAAGATATTTTCTTTTTGAGCATTAGTTTTATGAAAATCATAACTTGGTACAAAAAAATTTTTACTAAGATAATCTTTAAAGTTAATATTTTTAGTAATAATCCTAAGATTTATAATATCATTTTTACTTAAATTTAGATCTTTAAAACTAGTAGTGTAAAAAACAAAATCAGAATTTTTAATTTTAAAAACTTGGTATTTTTTACCTTTTTTATTAGTTTTTTGATAGCTAGATATAATGATATTATTTTTAAGCAATAAATGTTTTGTGAGTTTAAAATTTTGGTATTTTTTATACTCATAAGTGAGATTTAGGCTAAAAATTGCTAAAAAACATAATAATAAAATTAAAAATTCTCTATAAGAATCTTTTATAGAGAATTTTAAATTCATTTTTTCTTAGAAAAGCGTGATAAGTATAACCATATAATAAAAATTAAAGTGATTATAAAGGCAGGTGCTATATAAGGATGATTTGAAAAAATTTCAAAAGCCTCCTTTAAGGTGTTTCCAAAAATAAATCCAGCATAACCAAGTATTATAGCCCAAATTAAACTAGCTAGGGTATTGATGATAAAAAATCTTACAAAGCTAAATTTGCAAAGGCCTGCTGCTATAGGAATGATAGTTTTTACCCCGTAAATAAATTTTTGCACTACTAAAAGTAAATCTCCATATTTTTTGATTTTTATCATAGCAAGCGCGATTTTTCTTTTATGATTTTTAAAATAAGGCATTATGTCTTTTTTATAATATTTTCCTAGAATAAATAATAGGGTTGAACCTATGGTATTAGCCAAAAAGGCTAAAAATATACACAAATGCAAATCAAGTTTAGTTGAACTTGCACAAAGTACCCCGGCAGCAAGTATGGCCACCATTCCTCCACCAAAAGAATAAAAAAATAAAATCAAATAACCATAAGTGCTAAGATTATCAATCATTTCTTGCATGAAAAACCTTATCTTGCAAAATCAACAGCTCTAAGCTCTCTGATGACATTAACTTTTATTTCACCAGGGTATTGAACTTTTTCTTGAATTTCTTCAGCTATTTCTTTAGCTAAAAGCACAGACTCATCATCATTGACTAATTTTGCATTAACAATAACTCTAATTTCTCTACCAGCATTAATAGCATAAGCTTTTTTAACCCCTTCTTTACTTTTTGCTATATCTTCAAGTTCGCTAACTCGTTTCAAGAAGGCCTCTAAAACCTCACGCCTTGCTCCAGGGCGTGCAGCGCTTAGTGTATCTGCTGTACAAACTGCAGCTGATTCTATACTTGTAGCCTCTTCATGTCCATGGTGAGCATAAATCGCATTAATCACTATAGGATGTTCTTTGTATCTTTTGCAAAGTTCAGCTCCTAAATCTACATGAGAACCTTCAAATTCATGCGTTAAAGCCTTGCCTATATCGTGTAAAATTCCAGCTCTTCTTGCCAGTTTTTCATCGCCACCACACTCAGCTGCTATGATTCCAGCTAAATGCGCTACTTCCAAAGAGTGTGCTAGAGCATTTTGTCCATAACTTGCTCTATATCTTAATTTTCCTATTAATTTAACAATTTCAGGATGGATATTATTAAGTCCTAAATCCATTACTATAGTTTGACCTTCTTCTAAGATATTATCTTCAAATTCTTTGCAAACTTTTTCATGAATTTCTTCTATTTTTGCAGGTTGTATTCTACCGTCTTCAACTAAAAGTTCAATCACCTTTGTAGCAATGGCGCGTCTATAAAGATTAAAACAACTTACTATAATTGCTCCAGGCGTATCATCTATGATAATATCAACGCCCAAAACCATTTCTAAGGTTTTAACATTTCTCCCTTCTTTACCTATAATGCGTCCTTTTAACTCATCATTTTTGATATTTACTACATTGATCAACCTTTCAGCGGCGAATTCTCCTGCAAATCTTGAAGTAGCTTGTGCTAAGATAAAATTAGCCTTTCTTTTGGCTTCATTTCTAGCTTCTTCTTCGTATTTTCTAACAATATGAGCAATTTCAGCTCTTGAGGTTTCTTCTACTTTTTGTAAGACTATGCTTTTTGCCTCTTCTTGTGTGAGACCAGCTGAATGTTCAAGAATTTTTAAAACATCATTTAACTTTATTTCGTAGCTTTGTTTTAAATTTTCATTTTCTTCATGTAAAGCTTTTATAGTTTGCTGCTCTTTTGCTAATTTGTTTTTGTTTTCTTCATGAAGTTTTTCTTGATAATGAAGATTTTGTTCTTTTTTGTTGAGTTCTTCTAGCTTAATAGAATGCTCTTTTTGTAGTTTTTGAATTTTTTCATCAAATTTTTTCTTTGCTGCAAATTCAGCCTCAGCAACTGAATTTTTAGCATCTTTAAGTGTTAGCTCAGCTTCATATTCAATGGCTTTTGCTTTTGCTTTTGCTTGCTCTAAAAAGATATTGAAATTTGCATCATTAATCTTTTTGGCGACTATATATCCAATCCCTCCGCCTATGAAAACGGCTATTAATGCGACTAATATTTCTATCATTGTTTTTAACTTTCCTAAAATATTTTTTATAAGGGTTTATATAAAAATTTCCTTTTATATCATGGTCTTGACTAAAAATTTGATGAGATTTTGCATCCATCATTTGTGTGAAAATAACTAAAGGTTTTTTATAAGAAATATTTTCAAAAAACCTATCGTAAAATCCTTGGCCATGACCAACTCTTCCTAATTTTGCATCTACTCCTATAACAGGGATGATTGCAACATCTATACGAGTTTGCAAAAAAGAATCTTTTGGTTCATATACCCCAAAACTCTTTTTATCAAGAGCTAACCTTAATTTTACTACCTTTAAACTTTTATCTTGCATAAATGGAACAAAAATTCGGTATTTTTTTGTTAAAAAATGTCTGAATTTATAAAGATTAATTTCATATTTTAAAGGAATATATATAAGGATATTTTTGTAATTTTTACAAGATTTTAAAATTTTATTTACTTCTTGAAAAACTAAAAAATCTCTTTTGTATTGAAATTTTAGTTTCGATTTCATTTTAAATTTCTGTTTTATTCTAAAGTCATTTTTTATCAAAGCTTTCCTTGGTTTTTTAACTTTTTATGTTATACTTTTAAGCTTAAAAAATCATAAGGATATGACTTGAAATTTAAAATTTTTTTAGCAATTTTTGCTATGATTTTTTTTACTTCATGCTCAAGTGATAAAGAAAATTCTAGTAATGAAAATACTGATAATGCAAGTTTAAGTCAAAGTGAGAATACTGATTTTACTTTGAAATTTTTAGATGGTAGAAAAATGTATGTGAAATACCATGAACAAGAATTTAATTTTGATGATACAGCAAAAGCTAAGTTGTTTGTATTTTTTACAAGTTGGTGTGAGCCATGCAAAGCTGAAATTCCACATTTAAATAATTTAAATAAAAAATATCAAGATAGATTTGAAGTCATAGCGCTTTTTTTAGAAGAAGATAAAAAACAAGAATTATTGGAGTTTATACAAAAAGAAAAGATGAATTTTTCTTCGGTTTTAGGAGAGAATAGTTTTATTTTTTCTAAAGTTTTAAATATCAGCTCTATTCCAACAATGGTTTTATTTAATGCAAAGGGCGAAAAAGTTAAAGAGTATTTAGGTTTAATTCCTGAAGAAATGTTAGATATAGATATACAAAAAGCGATAATGTAATGTTTGGATTTTTAAAAAATGGTTTGAAAAAAACCTTAGAAAGTATTCATTTAGTTAAGGCTTCAAATAAAATCATTACTAAAGATTTGCTTGAAGAAATGCTTTTAGAAGCTGATGTGGCGTATGAGATAGTTGAAGAGATTATTTACTATCTTCCTCCAAGTGATGAGGTTAAAAAGGCTGATTTAGAGCGTGTCATGGGGACTTATTTTATTTATGATAAGCCTGAACTTGCTAATGCTAAGCCTTTTGTGGATTTGATTTTAGGTGTAAATGGGGTAGGTAAGACCACAAGCATTGCTAAAATGGCACATTTGCATAAAGAAAATGGTGAAAAAGTTATACTTGGGGCTTGTGATACTTTTAGAGCAGGAGCCATAGAGCAGTTAAAATTATGGGCACAAAAATTAAATATAGATATCATAGCTACTTCACAAGGACATGATCCTTCGGCAGTTGCTTATGATGCTATTTCTAAAGCTTTGGCAAAAAACTATGATAGGGTTATTTTAGATACAGCAGGACGCTTGCAAAATCAAAAAAATCTTGCTAATGAGCTTGAAAAAATTGTCCGCATAAGTGATAAAGCTATGCAAGGAGCTCCTCATAGAAAAATCCTTGTACTTGATGGCACTCAAGGTGTGGCAGGAATTTTGCAGGCAAAAGCTTTTAATGATTTAGTAAAACTTGATGGAGTGATTATTACAAAACTTGATGGAACTGCCAAAGGTGGAGCTTTATTTAGCATAGCAAGAGAGCTTGAACTTCCTATTTTATATGTAGGAGTAGGGGAAAAAATGCAAGATTTATGTGAATTTAGTATTAAAGACTACTTAGAAGCTATATTGGAACCGATGTATAAATGAGCTTTTTTTAAAAAATTTATCCGCACTAAATAATCCTTACTTGATGGAAAAATTAAAGCAAAAACACAGTAGCACTTGGGTGATGGATAATAGGGGGGGGGTAGATCAGCTAAATTGGATAAATCAAAATGGAGAATATTTATATAAAAACCCAAAAAAATATTTAGAAGAAACCATTGCTTTATATCAAAATAAATATCTACTATATCCTGTTTTATATTTTTATGGTTTTGGTAGTGGTGTTTTGTATAAATGCCTACTGAATAATCCAAATTTAAAACATATAGTTGTTTTTGAAGATGATTTAGAATTGTTATATAGTGTGTTTAGTGTTTTAGATTTTTCGAACGAATTAAAAGAGCGAAAAATAATCATTTTAAATAGTGAAATTTCAAATCAAGATTTAGAGTATTTACTTTATATGAAACCTTTTTACAATTTTTTAAGAATATATGATATGCACATACATAATGAGTACTATGAAAAATTTGAAAATAACATTCTCGAATTAAACAAAAAAATTTCAGAAATTTTAAAAATTATTATTTTGCATCAAGGTAATGATATTAAAGATTCTTTGCAAGGTTTGGTGCAATATATTTATAATTTACCAAATATGATAAAAAATCCTCCCTTGAAAAATTTATGGCTTATGCGAAATAAAAAAGTTAAATCAGCTATTATAGTTTCTACTGGCCCATCTTTAAACAAGCAACTTCCTTTACTAAAACAATATCAAGATAAATTTAGTATATTTTGTGTTGATAGTTCTTATTCTATTTTGGCAAAAAATAATATTAAACCCGATTTTGTTTTAATGAGTGAAAGAACTCATTTTAGTGCTGATTTGTTAAAGCAAAATTATGAAAATATAGATAATAATATAGTATTTATTTTATTAACCTTAGTACACCCTTTAGTGATTAAATACTTAAAAAACACTAATAGAGACTTTTTACTAATTCCATATCCAACCATATTTTTTAATAAAATTGATTTATTTGGTTTTGGAAAATCTCCATCGGGCGGAACAGTAGCTTATAATGCTTTACAATTAGCGTGTGATTTTAATCATGAAAATATTATTTTTATAGGTCAAGATTTATCATATGGAGAAGATGGAAAAACTCATGCCAGTGGATATTATTATGAAGATGAAGAGTTAAATGATGTTGAGGAAAAAGCTATAGCTTATGGGGGAATTGGCGAAGTTTTTACTCATAGTACTTGGAATACATTCAGATTTACTATACAAAATTATATAGCTAATAAAAAAGGTTTTAAATTTTATAATGCCACAGAAGGTGGAGCTAGGATAGAAGGCACTATAGAAAAACCATTTAAAGAGTGTTGTGAAGAATTTTTAGATGAAAATTTAACAAAGCCTTTTGAAAAACCATCGCCAATAGATAAGAATGCTCAAGATGATTTGTTATTGCAAAGTTATAAAGTAATTAATGATAATTTAGAGTTTTGCGATAGATTTGTTAAAGAATTTGAACTTTATTTTGAAAATTTGATTCAAATAGAAAATAAAATTCAATCTTTGGAGGTATTTGAAGATAAGAAGAGTTTGATTATCCAAAGTATAAAAAATTTAGATTTTTATAAAACTAAGCTTGATGAGTATTGTAAAACTTTTTTATATGAATTTATTAGACCTTTTTTGCAGCAATTTGAATTTAATTTAGCAAGAATTTATGTGATTAATCCAAGGACTAATGAAGAATGGTTTGATAAGAATATAGCTTGGGTAAAAGATCATATATTTTTATTTGAAATTTTAATAGCAAATATAAAAATGGCAAAAGATGAGATAAATAAACATTTAGATCCGTTAAAAGATGAGATTCGAAAAAGACAACTAGATAATATTTAAAAATAAAATATATAATCTTTTTAAAAATTTAGGTAATATTTATGGCTAAAAAACACATTTTATTTGAATGTCAAGCTTGTGGAAATCAACAAAGTAAATGGCTAGGCAAATGTCCTGAATGTGGTTCTTGGGATAGTTTTGTTGAGCTAAAGCAAGAACAAATTAAGGTTTTAAAAGAGTTAAATTCACTCTCAAACACCCCAAGTTCTGCAGTATGTATAAATGATGTTATAGCAGAAAATTTCACACGCATTAGCACTGATGATAATGAGCTTGATTTAGTTTTAGGTGGTGGGCTTGTTGTGGGTTCTTTGGTGTTAATTGGGGGTTCACCTGGGGTTGGAAAATCCACACTTTTATTAAAAATTGCTTCGAATTTGGCTAAAAGTGGTAAAAAAGTACTTTATGTAAGTGGCGAGGAGAGTAAATCTCAAATCAAACTGCGTGCAGATCGTTTAAATGCAAATTGTGAGAATTTATTTTTACTTACTGAGCTTTGCTTGGAAGATATTTTAAGCGAGCTTTCTAAAAAAGATTATGAAATTTTAATTATTGATTCTATTCAAACTTTATATTCTAATAAAATTACTTCAGCAGCAGGTAGTATCACTCAAGTTAGAGAAATTACTTTTGAGTTGATGCGCTATTCTAAAGCCAATAATATTAGCACTTTTATCATAGGACATATCACTAAAGATGGGGCTATAGCTGGACCTAGAATTTTAGAGCATATGGTAGATGTAGTGCTTTATTTTGAAGGCGATGCCAATAAAGAAATAAGAATTTTAAGAGGCTTTAAAAATCGTTTTGGAAATATTTCCGAAGTTGGTATTTTTGAAATGACTTCCAAAGGCTTGATTAGTGCTAAAGATATAGCTAATAGATTTTTTACGCGTGGTAAGGCAGTAAGTGGTAGTGCTTTGAGTGTAGTGATGGAAGGAAGCAGAGCTTTAGTGCTAGAAATTCAAGCCTTAGTTTGTGAGAGTGCTTATCCAAAGCGTAGTGCAACAGGCTATGAAAAAAATCGTTTAGATATGCTCATAGCTTTACTAGAGAGAAAGCTTGAAATTCCCTTGGGGCATTATGATGTTTTTATTAATGTAAGTGGTGGGGTAAAAATTAGTGAAACTGCAGCAGATTTAGCGGTGGTTGCAGCAATTATTTCAAGTTTTAAAAACCGCCCTTTAAGCAAAGATAGTGTTTTTGTGGGTGAGCTTAGTTTAAATGGTGAAATCAAAGAAGTATTTTCACTTGATGTGCGTTTAAAAGAAGCTAAAATGCAAAAATTTAAAAATGCCATAGTACCTGTAAAACCTATGGAGGAACTTGGCTTAAAATGTTTTGTAGCTAAAGAATTGCGTGAGGTTTTAGAATGGATGTAAAATTTGATGTAATCATTATAGGTTCAGGTCTTGGAGGCTTAAGTGCAGGCGCTTTTTTAGCTAAAAATGGAAAAAGGGTTTTAGTTTTAGAACAGCATTCTTTAATTGGTGGTTGTGCTACTTGTTTTAAAAGAAAAGGCGCTTTGATTGATGCGGGACTTCATGAGATGGACCTAGGTGAAGCAAAAACTGATATGAAGCATTTGGTTTTTGATAAGCTTGGTATAAAGAATAAAATTCAAATTTTACCTTTACCAAGTGCATGGAGTATTAAAAGTAAAAATTATAATCTAACTTTACCTCATGGTATAGAAAAAGTAAAAGAAGTTTTGAAAAAAGAATTTCCGCAAGAGTGCAAAGGTATAGATAAATATTTTAAAGCTATAAAAACGCAAGCTTATGCTATTCGAAGATTTCCTTGGGATTTAAAATTAAGTGAGTTATTGTTGTTTCCTTTTGACACTGCTTGGATATTTATTAAAAATAGATTGTTTAATAAAAAAGTTTATGATGTTTTAAATGCTTATATTAAAAATGATAAGCTAAAAAAGATTTTAAATGCAAATATGAGTTATTATCATCATGATAGTAAAGAATTTATTTTCAGTTTTCATGGCATTGCTCAAAAGCATTATTATGATGGTGGAGTGTATATTAAAGGTGGCTCGCAAGCTTTAAGTGATGCTTTGGCTGAGGTTATCAAAGAAAATCAAGGGCAGGTTTTAGCTAAGGCTGAAGTTGTTAAAATACTCACAAAAGAACAAAAAGCTTATGGAGTAGAATACATTCAAAATAATCAAAAACATACCATCCATGCGCAAAATATCATCGCAAATTGCGATCCTTTAATCGTATATAAAGACTTGCTTAAAGAGTTAAATTTAACCCAAGAAATCAAAGCAATAGAATCTAAAAAGCGTGCTTGTTCTTTAGTAAGCGCTTATTTTATTTATGATAAAGATATTTCTAAAATTTATGAAAATATGGATTATTGTAATTTTATATTTGAAGATGATTTTTTAAATAGTTCATATGAAAACACTAATATTTTAAAACTAGATATTAAACAAAGGCCTATGGCTTTTGTGAATTATTCTAAGGTTGATAGTGGCTTAGCTAGTGATAAATACATAGGTGTTGTAGCTTTTAGTTCAAATTATCAAGAGTGGGATTTAAATAAGCAAGATTATAAAGTTAAAAAAGAAGAAGTATTAAAAGCCATAGTGCAAAGACTAGATGAGATTTTTCCAAATTTAAGTTCACACTTAATCCATCAAGAATTAGCCACGCCAAAAACTATACAAAGATATACTAAAGCTTATGAGGGTACAATTTATGGATTTTCTCAAGATCAAGAAGGGGTTAAATATAGATTGCATTATAAAAGTAAAAGTATAGAAAATTTATATTTTGCTAATGCTTTTATATTTCCTGGAGGTGGTTTTACAGGTGCGATTTTGGGTGGATATTTTTGTGCTAATAAAATGAATTTTCATTAAAATATAAGCAATTTTTTTATAATATTAGCTTTGAAATATTTATTCTGCTAAGGATTTTTAATGAAAGATTTATTTTTATTTAGTTCTTTTATAGATTCTAGCCACACTTTTGCATACTTTTTTCATTTGGGTATAGTGGTTGTGATTTCTTTGATTTTAGCAAAACTTGCTACAAGATCTATGCAAATTGTCCCAAGAGGTAGTCAGAATTTGGCTGAAGCTTATATGGAAGGCATTTTAAGCATGGGTAGGGATACTATGGGTAGCGATGAAGCTGCTAGAAAATATTTACCTTTAGTTGCAACTATAGGTTTTATGGTGTTTTTTAGTAATATCATAGGAATCATCCCTGGTTTTGAAGCTCCAACAGCAAGTTTAAATTTTAGTGCTTCTTTGGCTATTATAGTATTTGTGTATTATCATTTTGAAGGTATTAGAACTCAAGGATTTTTTAAGTATTTTGCACATTTCATGGGACCTGTGAAAATTCTAGCACCTTTGATGTTTCCTATAGAAGTGGTTTCTCATTTTTCAAGAGTTATTTCTTTATCTTTCCGTTTATTTGGTAATATCAAGGGAGATGATTTATTCTTAGCAGTTATTTTAGCTCTTGTGCCTTGGGTTGCGCCATTGCCTGCTTATATGCTTTTAACTTTTATGGCATTTTTACAATCTTTTATTTTTATGATTTTAACTTATGTTTATTTAGCAGGTGCAACTGTAGTTGATGAGCATCATTAATTTTTAAAAAGCAAAAAATATTTTTTGCTTTTTTCTTTTTTAATCTTCTTCTTTTATTCTTTTTTAAACTCTTTTTGAAATAAAAAACGCTAGAATAAACAAAAAATTCTAAGGAAAATTTTAATGTTTGAAGTTGTTATAGGACTTGAAGTTCATGCACAATTAAATACAAAAACAAAAATCTTTTGCTCATGTGCGACTTCTTTTGGAGAAAAATCAAATACTAATGTATGCCCAACATGTTTAGCTTTGCCAGGTGCTTTACCTGTATTAAATCAAGAAGCGGTAAAAAAAGCCATAGCATTTGGAAAAGCAGTTAATGCAACTATAAATAAAAAAAGTATTTTTAATAGAAAAAATTATTTTTATCCTGATTTACCAAAAGCTTATCAAATTTCGCAATTTGATATTCCTATAGTGGAAAATGGTGAGTTATTTATCAATGTAAATGGAGAAAATAAACGCATAGGTATCACTAGGGCTCATTTAGAAGAAGATGCAGGAAAAAATATACATGAGAGTAATTTTTCAAAAGTAGATTTAAATAGAGCAGGCACGCCTTTGCTTGAAATTGTCAGTGAACCTGAACTTAGAAGTTCCGATGAAGCAGTGGCTTATTTGAAAAAATTACATTCTATTATAAGATTTTTAGATATTTCAGATGCAAATATGCAAGAAGGTAGTTTTAGATGTGATGCTAATGTTAGTATTCGTCCAAAGGGTGATGATAAGCTTTATACTAGAGTGGAGATTAAAAATTTAAATTCATTCCGTTTTATTCAAAAGGCGATTGAGTATGAAGTAAAACGCCAAAGTGAAGCTTGGGAAGATGGAAAATACGATCAAGAAGTTGTGCAAGAAACAAGATTATTTGATACGGTTAATTTAGTTACTAGAAGTATGAGAGGTAAGGAAGATTCTGCTGAATATAGATATTTCCCTGATCCTGATCTTTTACCTGTAATTTTAGATGATGAAATGCTAAATCAAGATATACCTGAACTTCCTGATGAGAAAAAAGCTAGATTTGTGAGTGAATTGGGTATTAAAGAAAGTGATAGTGAAGTGATTGTTTCTTCATTAGAGCTTTGTAGATATTTTGAGTATCTAATTAATCAAAAATTAAATCCAAAACTTTGTGTTGCTTGGCTTACGACAGAGTTAATGGGGCTTTTAAAAGGCGAATTGACTATAGAAAATTCACCTATAAAACAAGAAAAATTAGCTGTTTTGATCAAACGTATAGAAGAAGGTGTTATTAGTGCTAAAGCAGGTAAGGATATTTTAGCTTATGTATTTGAAAATACAGAAGTTGAAATTGATGATGCTATTGAAAAACTTGGTTTAAAACAAGTAAGTGATGATGGTGCTATTGAAAAGATTATTGATGAAATTTTAGCAAACAATGAAGATAAAGTAGCTGAATATAAAAGTGGTAAAGATAAACTTTTTGGTTTCTTTGTCGGTCAGGCAATGAAAGCAGGTAAGGGTGCATTTAATCCTGCTAAGGTAAATGAAATTTTAAAAGCAAAACTTGGTTAAATATGAAAATAGCAGTTGTTGGTGCAGGAAAATGGGGAAGTGCTTTATATGATGCATTGAGCGTTAAAAATGAATGCGTAATAACTTCTTTTCACGAAAAAGATCTTTCTTATTTTGTTAGCACCAAAGAAGCTTTAGAATATGAATATTTAGTTTTTGCTTTATATGCTCAAGGAATGCATGAATGGCTTGCAAATAATTTTAAAGATTTAAATCAAAAAATTCTTGTAGCTTCTAAGGGTATTGATTGTAAAAGTTTAAAATTTATGGATGAGGTTTTTAGTGAGTTCATAAGTAGTGATAGACTTTGTTTTTTAAGTGGTCCTTCTTTTGCAAGTGAAGTTTTAGAAAAAAAACCTTGTGCTTTGGTTGTTAGTGGTAAAAATCAAGAGCTTTGTAATCAATTTGCAAGTTTTTTTCCAAATTATATTAAAACCTATACAAGTTCTGATGTTAAAGGCGCTGAAATTTGTGGTGCATATAAGAATGTTTTAGCAATTGCAAGCGGAGTTTGCGATGGTTTAAATTTAGGCAATAATGCAAGAGCTTCTTTAGTTTCAAGAGGCTTGGTGGAAATGCACCGCTTTGGACAATTTTTTAATGCTAAAGAAGAAACATTTTTAGGGCTTAGTGGAGCTGGAGATTTATTTTTAACAGCTTCAAGTAACTTATCAAGAAATTATAGAGTAGGTTTGAATTTGGCTAGTGACAAAAATATAAAAGATATTTTAATGGAACTTGGAGAGGTAGCTGAAGGAGTGCAAACTGCTTATGCTATACATTCTTTATCGAAACAATTTCAAATTTATACCCCGATTGTTAACGAAGTAGTCTTAATGCTAGAGGGTAAGAATGCTTGGGAATCTTTGAAAGATTTGATGTCATCAAAGGAGGAAATATCATGATCATCAAAAATGCAAAAATTTATGGCGAACAAAAGCTTGATCTTAAAATAGAAGATGGGAAAATTACTCAAATTGCTAATGATTTAATTGATGATGGGTATATTGTTGATATAGAAGGCAAAACTTTACTTCCTTCGTTTATTGATTTAAATGTTAGTTTGCTTGATAATGAATTTAGTATAGATAAATTATATGATCTTGAAAAAGCATGCTTAAAAGGTGGGGTAGGGACTATTGTTTTAAAAGATAGTTTAGAAGCTAATACTCAAGGTTATGCGCTTTATTTTGATAAATTAAAATCTTTAGATATTAATGTTTTACCTACTATTAATGTATTAGATAAAACAGAAAAATTAAAAAATATTGCTACCTTAATTGATATGGGCGCAAAAGGCTTAGAGCTTTCAAGTACTTTAGGAGCAAATTATTTAAGACAATGTATGCAATATGCCAATATGAAATCAACCCCTGTATTTTTAAAGTGTTTTGATGAGAGTTTTGACGATCATGGAGTAATGAATGATGGACAAATAAGCTTTGAATTAGGACTTATAGGAATTAGTGATATAGCTGAAACTAGTGAAGTGGCAAAAATGAAAGAATTAGTGGAATTTTATAAAAACAAAGCTTGTTTTAGCTCTTTAGCAATTGCAAGATCGTTTGAATTATTGCATGATCAATATAGTGAAATTTCAATCCATCATTTAATCAAAGATGAAAGTACTTGTGAAAATTTTAACACTCAAGCAAAAATTTTACCTCCATTAAGAACAAAAGATGAGGCAACAAATCTTAAAAAGTTGCTTCAAGATAAGAAAATTACTTTCTTAAGTTCTTTGCATACTCCTAACACTAAAAAAGATTTGGCTTTTGATGAAGCAGATTTTGGAGTTAATGCCATAGCTATATATATGAGTTTATGTTTTACATATTTAGTAAAAGAAGGTATCTTAACTTGGAAAGAATTATGTGATTTTACAAGCTATAATCAAGCGCAATTTTTAGGATTAAATAAAGGTAAAATAGAACTTGGTTTTGATGCTGATTTAGTTATATTTGATGAAAAACTTTCTTTTAATGGAGAAGGTTTATATGCAAATGATATCTTGCAAGGTAAGGTAGAAAAAAGTTTTATAGCAGGAAAAGTTTTTAGCCTTTAAGCTAAAAACTTTTATTTATCTTGCATAGCTTGAGCTACTTGAGCTGAACTATTTCTAATTTTTTCCATACATTCTCTAGCTTCTTTGGCTAAATCCACGCTTTGATTTACGCCACTTAAGCCATCTTTAATGCTTTGTACAACTTCAGCTGTTACATTTCTGATAGAATTAATGGTAGTAGTGATTTCATTTACTGAATGTCCAGTTCTTTCAGCTAGATTTCTAACTTCATCAGCAACAACAGCAAAACCTCTACCATGCTCACCTGCACGCGCTGCCTCAATAGCCGCATTTAGAGCTAAAAGATTGGTTTGATCGGCTATATCGCTAATGGTTTGAATAATATTTTTAATTTCTTCTGATTGCTCATTTAATGATGATACGAGATTGCTACTATTGTTCATCATATCAGCAATGCCTTGAATATTTTGAACCGTATTTTCTATAACACTATCGCCCTCTTGAGTGAGATTGTCATTTTGTTCAGCTAATTCACTAATGAGCTTTAATTTTTCCTCATCTCTTACAACTTGTTCGGTAATATCTGTTGCAAATTTAATAACTTTGTAAATTTCTCCATCATCATTTTTGATAGGATTATAACTTGCTTCTAAATGGATTAGTTTGTTGTTTTTACCAAAGCGTATGAATTTTCCTGATTGAAATTTACCACTTCTTAGCTCTTCCCAAAAAATTGTATATTCTTTGGAATTTCTAAATTTTTCCTCGCAGAACATACTATGGTGTTTTCCTTTGATTTCACTTAGTGAATAACCCATGGTTTGAGTGAAGTTTTCATTAGCATTTAAAATCTCTCCATAAGGATTAAATTCAATAATAGCCATAGAACGATTAGCGGCATCTATGGTGTTTTTTAGATCAAGCATTTCATAGTTTCTTTGAGTAATGTCATTTGCAAATTTAATAACCTTATACACTTCATTGTTTTGGTTTAAAATAGGAAGATAATTGGCTTCAAGATAAATATCTTTCCCGCCTTTTGCAATGCGTCTAAAAAGTCCATTTCTTGATATACCACTTTTTAAATCTCTCCAAAAATCAACATAGCGTTGCGACTTTACAACCTCTGGTAAACAAAACATACTATGGTGTTTACCTTTGATTTCACTTAAAGAGTAATTCATAGTTTTTAGAAAATTTTCATTAGCATTAATAATAGTTCCATCTGTTTGAAATTCTATCATGGCCATAGTTTTGCTAATAGCATTAAGTATATCTTGAAAAGCTTGATTAGATTGCTCTAATTGAGTAATTTGTTCATTAATTTTTTTCTTGTTGATAAACATAAAACCCCTTTATAAAATAATTCGGAATTATATAGTGCTTTTTAAAATAAATAATTTGTTTATATTAGCTTTTTGTTAAATTATAAAATTTTTCTTGGAGAGAATTTCTTATTTCATCGTTAATTTTCTCATTGTCATTTAGATATTGTTTGTTAAGTTCTTCAAGCTCTTTTAAAAATCCAAAAAGTGTTTCTTCCCATAAAGCATTATTTCTTTTACTTAAATTCATTGTTTGGATATGATTAAGTTTTCTACTCATATCGCTTAAATTCTCTAAAAATTCATCTTTATAATTTTCATCTTGGAGTGTAAAGGTATTTTGTAAAAGATTATTTTTTATATTTCTTATTTCTTCGTTAATTAGATCACAAAATTCAGGATAAATATCATTTTTAATAGGTTCAAGTAAGGCTTGTTCATCTAGTTTTAGAGTATATTTTTTTATGGCAAAAAAAAGAATTAAAAAAGCTATTGCACTGACTAAAATATAGAAAGTCATTTTGTTTTGATAATCCTTAAAAAATAAAAATGGTGCGGTTAGCGAGATTTGAACTCGCACACGCTGAGCGCACCACCCCCTCAAGATGGCGTGTCTACCAATTCCACCATAACCGCATAAGCCCCACAAGAGGGCTTTGAAAATTTTAAGCTGCTACTAATGCTTGGAATGGATTAGCATAAAGAGCGATAAGAGCAATAACAAGTGCATAAATAACTTGAGCTTCAATCATCGCTAAAGCAATAAACATAGTAGTCATTAATTTACCACCAAGACCAGGGTTTCTAGCAGTACCTGCTATAGTTGCTGCTGCAGTATTACCCATACCGATAGCTCCACCTAAAGCTGCAACACCAAGTCCTAAACCTGCTGCTAAGATAGAAAAAGAAGCTAACCATTGATTCATAGAACCTTCAGCTGCAAATGCAAAACCGCTTAAAGCTAGCATTAAAAATACGATTTTTTTCATAGTTTTTCCTTGTAAAAATTTAAATCCTTTCGGCTTGCGTATCCCTACTCGTGATTTATAAAAGCGAAATTATATACAAATATAACTTTAAAATTATTGAAATTTAAATTAATATTATATATTTTAAAATAAATTAAAGTTTTTTTTAGCTACATTAAAAATTTTTATAGTTTTATAAAATTAAGGTTATCTTTATGAATGAAAAATTTTCTAAAATAGGCTTTGTATTAGCGGTAGCAGGTTCAGCTGTTGGACTTGGAAATGCTTGGAAATTTCCAACTTTGGTAGGACAAAATGGAGGTTCAGCTTTTGTACTTTTATATTTGCTTTTGACTTTGGGGGTAGGGTTTGTAATATTTTTGGCTGAACTTAGCATAGGAAAACTTAGTGAAAAAGATCCTGTAAATGCCTATTATACTTTAGCTCCAAAACACAAAAGAGCTTGGTCTATAGTTGGTTTTTCTTTAATAGGTGCTATTTTGATTGTTTCTTTTTATAGCGTGATAATAGGATGGATTGTTAAGTATGCTTATTTTGGGTTTTTTCCTTTACCAAAAAGTATAGAAGAAAGTGGCGCTATTTTTGGAAATTTACTTTCTAATGATGTTTTATCTCAGTTTATATGTTTTACTTTTGTGTTTATAGTAATTTTTTATGTAGTATCAAAAGGTGTTAAAAGTGGTATAGAAAAACTCAATGTTTGGATGATGCCAAGCTTATTTACATTGCTTATTTTAATGCTTGGATATTCTTTTAGTATGGATGGTTTTTCTAAAGCAAGTGAGTTTTTGTTTTCTCCAGACTTTTCTAAGCTTAGTGTAGGAGCATTTTTAAGTGCATTAGGGCTTGCTTGTTTTTCTTTATCTATTGGAGTGGGTTCAATTATAACTTATTCTGCAAGTTTATCTGATAAAACAAATTTTATTACAAGCACTATTAACATTATCATTATTAATATTATTATTGGTATTATGATGGGACTTATTGTATTTACTTTCATATTTGAATTTAATGGAGATCCAGCTCAACAAGGTCCAGGTTTGATTTTTGTATCTTTGATGAGTTTGTTTTCAAATATTGACCCAATTGGCTTTTTACCTTTGGGAAATATTTTAGCTGTGGCTTTTTTTATAGCTTTGTTTTTTGCAGGGATTACTTCAGCAGTTTCCATGATAGAACCTTTAACCTTTTATTTAATCAATTCTTATAATTTTACAAGAAAAAAAGCTTTGATTTTTATAGCTTTCATTGTGTATTTTTTGGGAAGTTTGTGTATTTTATCAGGAATTGAGTGGAGTAAAGATTCTTTAGAATTTTTTGGAAAAAGTTTTTTTGATATATTAGATTTTATTGCTTCAAATTTAATGATGCCTTTAGGTGGATTATTTGGTGCAATCTTTGTAGGTTTTGTGCTTAAAAAAGAAGCTTTACAAACTTTATTTTATCCTTATATGAGGGGTAAATACTTTGAGTGTTGGTATTTTTTTGTAAGATATATCTCGCCTTTAGCTGTGATTTTAATCATGGCAAAACAATTATTTTTTTAAGGTTAAAAGATGAATGAAAAATTTTCTAAAATAGGCTTTGTATTAGCGGTAGCAGGTTCAGCTGTTGGACTTGGAAATGCTTGGAAATTTCCAACTTTAGTGGGTAACAATGGTGGTTCAGCTTTTGTGGTGGTATATTTACTTTTAACCTTGGGTGTGGCTTTTGTGATATTTTTGGCTGAACTTAGCATAGGAAAACTTAGTGAAAAAGATCCTGTAAATGCTTATTATACTTTAGCGCCAAAAAATAAAAAGGCATGGTCATTTGCGGGATTTTTTATGCTTGGTGCTATTATTTTAGTGTCTTTTTATAGTGTTGTTATAGGTTGGATAGCAAAATATGCTTATTTTGGGTTTTTTGAATTACCTAAAGATACAAAAGAAGCAGGCGCTATTTTTGGAAATTTACTTTCTAATGATGTTTTATCTCAGTTTATATGTTTTACTTTTGTGTTTATAGTAATTTTTTATGTAGTATCAAAAGGTGTTAAAAGTGGTATAGAAAAACTCAATGTTTGGATGATGCCAAGCTTATTTACATTGCTTATTTTAATGCTTGGATATTCTTTTAGTATGGATGGTTTTTCTAAAGCAAGTGAGTTTTTATTTGTACCTGATTTTTCAAAATTAAGTGTTAATTCTATATTAGATGCACTAGGGCTTGCATTTTTTAGTATGTCTTTGGGTGTATGTGTGATTTTAACTTATGCAGCAAGTTTGCCCGATAAAACAAATTTTATAAGCAGTGCTTTAAATATTATCATTATTAATACTATCATTGGTTTGATGATGGGACTTATTGTATTTACTTTTATATTTGAATTCGGAGCCGATCCTACTCAACAAGGTCCAGGACTTATATTTATATCATTAACAACGCTTTTTGCAAAGTTAGGGTTTTTGGGAAATGTTTTAGCCATAGCCTTTTTTATAGCTTTATTTTTTGCAGGGATTACTTCGGCTATTTCTATGATAGAACCTTTTACTTTTTATCTTATAAATCGTTATCAAATTTCAAGAAAAAAAGCTTTGGTTTTTGTGGGTATGATTGTTTATTTTCTTGGAAGTTTATCTATACTTTCTTTTTATCATGTAAGTGCATCAAGTTTAAATTTCTTTGGGAAAAGTTTTTTTGATATTTTAGACTTTTTCATACAAAATTTATTAATGCCAATTTCTGCTTTAATTACAGCATTTTTTGTGGGTTTTGTGCTTAAAAAAGAAGCTTTGCAAACTTTATTTTACCCATTTATGCGTGGGATATATTTTGAAATTTGGTATATCTTTTTAAGATACATTTCTCCATTAGCGGTTATTTTAATTATGGCTAGACAGCTTTTTTTTTAAGGTATTAAAATGAATGATAAATTTTCTAAAATAGGTTTTGTATTAGCAGTAGCAGGTGGAGCTATAGGGCTTGGAAATGCTTGGAAATTTCCAACCTTAGTAGGCCAAAATGGTGGTTTTGCTTTTGTACTTTTGTATTTACTTTTGACTATTAGTATAGGATTTTGTGTATTTTTGGCTGAAATTGCTATGGGAAGATTAAGTCAGAGTGATCCTGTAAATGCTTATAAAAGCTTAGCAACTAAATATGCTCAAAAATGGAAATTTGCTGGATTTTTTATGCTCGGTGGAATTTTTGTATTATCTTTTTATCTTGTTATTATGGGTTGGGTTTTAAAATATATGATAACTTCGATTTATTATCTACCTAGTAATACTCAAGAAGCAGGAGCTTTATTTGGAAATTTAATACAAAATAGTATTTTAGAAAGTAGTTTGTATTTTTTAATTGCTTTTTTTCTTACCTTGTTTGTTGTTTCAAGAGGGGTTAAAAGCGGTATAGAAAAACTTAATGTTTGGATTATGCCAAGTTTGTTTATTATGCTTGTTTTAATGCTAGTATATTGTTTTTTTCAAGATGGTTTTAAGGAAGCTTTTGTTTATTTGTTTTATCCTGATTTTACCAAGCTTAGTTTAAACTCTGTTTTAACAGCTTTAGGTCTTGCTTTTTTTACTTTATGTTTAGGTATAGGTTGTATTACCACTTATGCAGCCTCTTTAAAAGACGATACAAATTTAATTACAAGTTCGGCCATAATTGTGCTTTTAAATATCAGTATAGGTTTGATGATGGGACTTATTGTATTTACTTTTATATTTAAATTTAATGCTAATCCTGCAGAAGGAGCTGGGCTTGTATTTATATCTTTAACAACTTTATTTTCTAATTTAGGTGCTATCTTTGGACATTTTTTAGCTTTTTATTTTTTCTTAGCTTTATTTTTTGCAGGGATTACTTCAGCAGTTTCTATGATAGAACCTTTTACTTTTTATCTTGTAAATGAATATAAAATTTCAAGAAAAAAAGCTTTGGTTTTTATAGGCTTTGTAGTTTTTCTTTTGGGAATGAGTTGTATTTTATCTTTTAGTGCTAATTATGGGGCTAGCTTTAGTTTTTTTGGTTTAAGTTTTTTTGATATTTTAGATAAATTAACTTCTAATTTTATGCTCCCACTTGGAGCTATTGCAAGTGCTATTTTCGTAGGATTTTTTGTGGAAAAAATAAAAATTTACAATTTATTTTCTAAGTTTATGAGTAGAAGTATTTTTGAAGTATGGTATTTTTTACTTAGATTTGTTGCACCTATTGCGATTATTATCATTATGTTAAATCAAATTTTATAAATTTATTTTTTAAGAAAGTAGAGTTATAATTGCAAAGATGTAAAAATAAGGAAAAATTATGGCTAAAAAGTTAATTGATGTGATGGATACCACATTTAGGGATGGTTTTCAATCTGTTTATGGTGCTAGAGTTTTAATGAATGATTTTTTTCCTGCCCTAGAAGCAGCTAAAGAAGCAGATATTAAGCATTTTGAATTTGGTGGTGGAGCTAGATTCCAAAGTTTATTTTTTTATTTGAACGAAAATGCTTTTGAAATGATGGACAAATTTAGAGCCATCGCTGGAAAAGATGCAAATTTACAAACTCTTGCAAGAGGGGTTAATACCGTAGCACTTGATACAGGTAGTAAAGAAATTATCAATTTGCATGCAAAAATGTTTGCAAAACACGGCGCAACTACAATAAGAAATTTTGATGCATTAAATGATGTAAATAATTTAAAATTTAGTGGAGAATGTATAGTTAAACATGGCTTAAAACATGAAATTACCATTACTTTAATGGATTTACCTCCAAAATGTAAAGGTGCGCATGATGTGCCATTTTATGAAAGAATTTTAAAAGAAATTCTACAAGCTCAAATTCCTTTTGATAGTATTTGTTTTAAAGATGCAAGCGGAACTTCAAATCCAAATAAAATTTATGAAGTTATTAAAATGGCTAGAAAAAACCTGCCTGAAAATATGCATATAAGATTACATACGCATGAAACCGCAGGGGTAAGCATAGCATGCTATTTAGCGGCTTTAGAAGCAGGTGTTGATGGTATAGATTTAGCTGCAGCTCCTGTTAGTGGTGGTACTTCTCAACCTGATATTTTAACAATGCTTCATGCTTTAAAAGGAAGCAATTTTGATCTTGGTTTAGATGAAGAGAAAATTTTAAAATATGAAGAAGTGTTAAAAGATTGCTTAAAAGATTATTTTCTACCACCTGAAGCAACGGCGGTAAATCCTTTAATACCTTTTTCACCTATGCCAGGTGGAGCATTAACTGCTAATACGCAAATGATGAGAGATAATAATATTTTAGATAAATTTCCTCAAGTTATAAAAGCTATGCAAGAAGTAGTAGAAAAAGGTGGTTATGGTACTTCTGTTACTCCTGTATCGCAGTTTTATTTCCAGCAAGCTTTTAATAATGTAATGTTTGGTCCTTGGAAAAAAATTGCAGATGGATATGGAAAAATGGTTTTAGGATATTTTGGAAAAACTCCCGTTGCTCCAGATCCTGAAGTAATTAAGCTTGCAAGCGAGCAATTAAAACTAGAACCAACTACAAAATTAGCCACAGATATTGCTGATGCTGATGAGAGCAAAAGTATAGCTTATATTAAAAACTTATTAGAAAAAGAAAATTTAGAAACAAGTGAAGAAAATATTTTTATCGTTGCAGCTTGTAAAGAAAAAGGCATAGCTTTCTTAAAAGGCGAAGCTAAGGTTAATGTTAGAAAAAATAGCAAATTAAAATCAAGTCTTATCGATGAAAATCAATTTACCGTTTCAGTTAATGGTAACAAATATCATGTAGAAGTAAGTGCAGGTTTTGATAGAGATGTTAATGTTAAAAGTGCTGTAAAAGTAAGTGCAGATAATGCAAAAGTTGCAAAAACTCAAGTAAATGATAATGCTATTGTTGCAAGTATGAATGCAAATGTATTTAAAATTTTAGTTAAAGAAAATGATAGTGTAAAGGCAGGTCAAGTTGTAGCTGTACTTGAAGCTATGAAAATGGAAATTGAGATTAGTGCAAGTAAAGATGGAGAAATTGCAGAACTTTTAGTAAATGCTGGTGAGAGCGTAAGTGAAGGTCAAGCTTTAATGACTTATAAATAAGGAGGTAAAGATGAAAGGTTTAGAAAATTTAGGCTTAGAAAATATCGGACAAGTTTTTCACAATCTTAGTTATGATGAGCTTTTAAAGCACGAAAAAAACAATAATGAAGGTGTATGTACTAAAAATGGTACCTTTAGTGTAGATACAGGAATTTTTACTGGAAGAAGTCCTAAAGATAAATATTTTGTAAAACAAGATCCTTCGCAAAAATACATTGCTTGGGGTAAGATTAATCAGCCTATTAGTGAGAAATTATTTGAAAAGCTTTTAGCAAAAGCTAAAAAACAACTTAGTAATAGTGATATTTATATCCAAGATGCATATTGTGGAGCTTCGTTAAAAAGTCGTAAAACTGTGCGTTTTGTAACTCAAATTGCATGGCAAGCACATTTTGTAAAAAATATGTTTATTCGTCCAAAAGAAGAAGAACTTAGTGAGTTTAAACCTGATTTTGTGGTGTATAATGCTTGCAAATGTATTAATGAAGATTATAAAAAAGATGGTTTAAATTCAGAGGTTTTTGTCATTTTTAACATAGAAAAAAATATAGCAGTAATTGGTGGAACTTGGTATGGTGGAGAGATGAAAAAAGGAATTTTTTCTATGATGAATTATTGGCTTCCACTAGAAAATAAACTTTCTATGCATTGTAGTGCTAATGTTGGAGAAAAAGGTGATGTAGCGCTTTTCTTTGGGCTTAGTGGTACAGGTAAAACTACTCTTTCAACTGATCCAAAAAGAAAATTAATAGGCGATGATGAGCATGGTTGGGATGATGAGGGTGTGTTTAATTTTGAAGGAGGTTGTTATGCAAAATGTATTAACCTTGATCCTCAAAGTGAACCAGAAATTTATGGAGCTATAAAGCAAAATGCACTTTTAGAAAATGTAGTTTTAAAAGATGATTTAAGCGTTGATTTCAATGATGGTTCTAAAACTGAAAATACTAGAGTTTCTTATCCGATAGAGCATATTTTAAATCACGAGCCAAGCCTTAGTGCAGGTCATCCTAGTAATATCATTTTCCTTTCAGCGGATGCTTTTGGTGTTTTACCTCCGGTTAGTAAGCTTAGTAAAGAACAAGCAATGTATTATTTTCTAAGTGGTTATACTGCTAAAGTAGCAGGTACTGAAAGAGGCATTACCGAACCTGTTGCGACTTTTTCAGCTTGTTTTGGAGAAGTGTTTTTGCCATTACACCCAACTGTTTATGCAAAACTTTTGGGCGAAAAAATCAGCAAGCATAATGTAAATGTTTATCTGGTAAATACCGGTTGGAGCGGTGGAGCTTATGGTGTAGGCAAAAGAATGAGTATTAAAGCTACTAGAGCTTGTATTAATGCGATTTTAGATGGTAGCATACAAAATTGTGAGTTTGAAAACTATGATTTATTTAATCTTGCAGTTCCAAAAGAATTAGCGGGTGTAGAAAGTAAGTTATTAAACCCTGTTAATACTTGGGAGGATAAAAAAGCTTATGAAGAAACTAAATTAAAGCTTGCAAAAATGTTTATAGAAAATTTCAAACGCTATGAAGATGTAAAAGAAGGAGCAGAATTTAAACTAGCTGGTCCTGCTATCTAAAAAGAGTTAGCTCTTTTTAGAATAAAGATTGAGGATTGATTTGGGTTTCTTTATTTTTTGGAAGCTCAAATCCACCTAACATATGAAAATGTAAATGAAAAACTTCTTGTCCGCTATTTTTTCCACAATTTGTGATTAATCTATATCCACTTTTATCAAGTCCTAAAAGAGTAGCTAGTTCTTGGATAAATTGTGTCATTTCACTCATTAATTCAGGTCTTAATTCTTGAAAGTTTTCAAAATGCTCTTTTGGAATGATTAAAATATGAATAGGTGCTTTAGGATTAATATCATGAAAAGCTAAAAATTTTTCACTTTCTAAAACTTTATTAGCAGGAATTTTTCCTTCTACGATTAGTTCAAATACGGTTTTTTCTCTCATTTAGTAGTCCTTTTTTTATTATTTTTGCTAATTTTAAATAATTTTACATTAGAATGTTTAAAAAAAATTTAGTTGGAGCTAAAATTGCAAGATATGATAGAAAAAATTGCTTCTGCAAATACTTTAGCAGAACTTGAAAATATAAAAGTAAGTGTTTTGGGAAAAAAAGGTATTTTGACTTTAGAATTTGCAAAGTTAAAAGATTTGCAAAGTGAAGAAAAAAAAGAATTCGCTAATGGTTTAAATAAAACAAGAGATGAATTTAATGAAGCTTATCAAATAAAATTAAAAGAATTAGAAGAAAAAGCTTTAAATGAAAAAATGAAACAAGATGTGCAAGATTTTAGCTTTTTTGATGAAACTTCAAATGCAGGTGCTTTGCACCCAATCATGCAAACTATGGATAAAATCATAGAGTATTTTACAGCTTTAAATTTCAGTATAGAAAAAGGGCCTTTGATTGAGGATGATTTTCATAATTTTGAAGCATTAAATTTACCACAAAATCATCCTGCAAGAGATATGCAAGATACTTTTTATTTTGAAGATAAAACCTTGCTTAGATCTCAAACTTCTCCGGTGCAAATTAGAACTATGCTATCTCAAAAACCACCTATTAGAATGATAGCACCAGGTGCAGTTTTTAGAAGAGATTTTGATATTACCCACACCCCTATGTTTCATCAAGTAGAAGGACTTGTGGTAGAAGAGGGTGATAAAGTTAATTTTGCAAATTTAAAAGATATGCTAGAACATTTTTTAAAACATATGTTTGGCGATGTAAAAGTGCGTTTTAGACCAAGCTTTTTTCCTTTTACAGAGCCATCTGCTGAAGTAGATATTTCTTGTGTGTTTTGTAAAGGTTGTGGATGTAGGGTTTGTAAGCAAACAGGATGGCTTGAAGTTTTAGGATGTGGTGTTGTTGATCCTAATGTTTATAAATTTGTTGGTTATAAAAATGTAAGTGGCTATGCTTTTGGTTTGGGTGTGGAGCGTTTTGCTATGCTTTTACATAAAATTCCTGATTTGCGTTCTATGTTTGAAGGTGATTTAAGATTATTGGAGCAATTTAGATGATTATTAGTAGAAATTGGTTAAATGAATGGATTGATTTAAGTGAAATACCAACACAAACTATAGTAAATACTTTAAATTCTATAGGATTAGAAGTTGATAGTTTCAAAAGTGTTAAAGCTCCCCAAAAAGTTGTAATAGGTAAGGTTTTAGAAAAAGTTAAACATGAAAATTCAGATAAATTGAATATTTGTAAAGTAGATGTTGGGAATGAAATTTTACAAATTGTTTGTGGGGCAAAAAATGTTGATAAAGATCAATTTGTGGCCGTATCTTTAGTAGGCGCAGTGCTTCCTAGCGGACTTGAGATAAAACCTGCTAAACTTAGAGGGGTTGAATCTATGGGTATGATTTGCTCTTCTAGTGAGCTTGGTTTTGGAAAAAGTAATGAAGGCATTATGGTTTTAGATGAAAGTATGGGAGAGTTAGTTTTAGGAAAAGCTCTTAATGAATATGATTTATTTAATGATGAATTAATTGAAATAGAACTTACTCCAAATCGCGGGGATTGCTTGAGTTTATATGGTGTTGCTAGAGATTTAAGTGCAGCGCTTGATTTAAATTTAAAAGAATTAAATCCTTTAAAAGAAGGTGAAAATAGCGTAGGTATAGGAAGAATACTAAGTGTTAAAAATCAAAGTGATGTTGAAGGATTTTTTGCTTATAAGGCACTAGAGATTAAAGAAGAATTTAAGTTAAATATCACGATACAAATTCGCCTTGCTTTGATTGAAGCATATAAAAATAACAACATAGAAAATCTTTTAACTTATGCAACTCATGCAAGTGGAGTGATTTTTTGTGCTTATGATTTTCATAAGCTTTGTCAAGATTGTCAAATTGATGAAAAGATTGTTTTAGAGATTAAAACTCAAGAACATGGGGAGTATGGGGTTTATTATAAAGATGAGTTGATTGCTTTAGCAGGTATAGAGCAAGAAGATAAATTTAAAATCAATGATGAGAGTAAAATCATCATTATAGAAGCAAGCTATACTCATCCTCAAACTATAGCAAACGCAATAGCCTTTTATAAAAAGAAAAATGACACTATATATCGTTCTTTAAGAGGCAGTGAGCCTAAGCTTTCTTTGGGAATGGAGTATTTATTTAATGAGTGCTTAAAAATTAGTGCAATGAGTGTTTTTTCAGGAAGCCAACAAGTTTTTAAAGAAAATGAAGCAAATATTATTGGGATTTTTGGTGCAGAGGTTGATAAAATCATTGGTATGCCTATAGATAAAAATAATTTAGTCAAAATTCTTAGAAAACTAGGCTTTGAAATAAGTGTGGTAAATGATGAACAATTTAATATTAAAATTCCACTTCACCGTAGTGATATAGTAAATATAGCTGATATTAGTGAAGAAATAGTAAGAATTATCGGTATTGATAATATCCCATCAAAAGCTTTAGAATTTAGAGAAAAAAATCGTTTAAATCAAGTATATTTTGATTATCAAGAGCTTAAAAATTTAAGATTAAAAGCAAGCAACAATGGATATTTTGAAAGTGTGCATTATGTTTTAGATAATGAAGAAGAATTAAGTCAGCTAGGATTTAAATGTATTAAAAACAAACTCATTAATCCTATTACTAACGAACTTAATACTTTAAGAAGTACTTTGATAAATCATCTTTTAAATGCAGTAAGCTTTAATCTAAGAAATTCAAAAAAGAAAATTAAACTTTTTGAGTGTGGTAGTGTTTTTGATGAGTTTTCAAATGAGCATGCTAAATTTGCAATGATCTTTAGTGGTTATAAAGAAGAAGCTAAAATCACAAATAAGGCCAAGCCTGTTTTAGTGGATTTTTATACCTTTTTAGCAGAATTAAAAAGCATTATAGGTGAGTTTAGTTTACAAAAATCAGAATATGCATTTTTAAGTCCATATGAACAAGCAAATGTATATAAAAACGGCAAGCGTATAGGTTTTGTAGGTAGAGTGCATTTAAGTATAGAAAATGAAAGGGATTTGGTTAAAACTTATATTTGTGAGCTTGATTTGGAAGGCTTAAAACAAGACTTTAAAACCGCTAAAGCATATTCTAAATTTCCATCTATGAGCAGGGATTTAAGTATAGTTATACCTAAGGGTTTTGAATATGAAAAAATCAAACACACTATTGCTAAATTAAATATCGAAAGATTAGAAAGCTTTAGAGTGGTAGATTTATATACAGATGAGAATTTAGGCGATTTTTATAGCTTGACTATTAATTTGGTATTTAGAGATTTTGAAAAAACCTTAGAAGATAATATTATCCTTGAATATATTGATAAAATTATCAAAGCTTTAGATGATGAGCATGGTTTAAAACTTCGATGAAGATAAGCCCTATTGATTCTTTTAAAGTAGAGCTTGAAGATATAGCTTCTGATAAGTCTATATCTCATCGCTTTGCTATTTTTTCTTTGCTTACTCAAGGAACTTGTAAGATTAAAAATTATCTAAAAGCACAAGACACTTTACATACTTTAGCAATCATTCAAGCTTTAGGAGCTGAAGTTGAAGAAATTGATGGATTAATTTATATTAAAGCTCCAAAATATATAAAATCTCCAAATTGCGTTTTAGATTGTGGAAATTCAGGTACAGCTATGAGACTTTTAATAGGTTTTTTAAGTGCTATTGAAGATGAATTTTTTGTTCTTAGTGGAGATTGTTATTTAAATGCTAGGCCAATGAAGCGAGTGAGTGGGCCTTTGATGAGTTTAGGAGCTAAGATTTTTGGAAGAGCTAACGCAAATTTAGCGCCTATTTGCATACAAGGGGCTAAGTTAGATGGTTTTGACTTTAGTAGTAATATTGCTTCAGCTCAAGTAAAATCAGCTTTAATTTTAGCAGCTTTATTTGCCAAAAAAGAAAGTTATTTTAAAGAAATTGAGCTTTCAAGGGATCATAGTGAGATTATGCTTAATAAAATGGGAGCTTGCATTGAGTATTTAAATGAGGATAAAACTTTTATCAAAATCAATCCTTTAAAAGAAAAATTAAAAGCATTTGAAGTATGTGTACCAAATGATCCATCATCAGCCTTTTACTTTGCCTTAGCTGCTTGTATTTTACCTCATTCAAAAGTAGTCTTAAAAAATGTTTTGTTAAATAAAACACGCATTGAAGCCTTTAAAATTTTAGAAAAAATGGGTGCAAAGATCACTTATAATATTACTAATGAAGATTTTGAAAGTATTGGAGAAATTTGTGTTGAAAGTACGCCTCTAAAGGCGGTAAATGTGAGTGAAAATATCGCATGGTTGATTGATGAAATTCCAGCTTTGGCTATAGCTTTTGCTTGTGCAAAAGGAAAAAGCATTATAAAAAATGCTAAAGAATTGCGCGTAAAAGAAAGTGATAGAATCAAATCAATTGTATTAAATTTGCAAAAATGTGGCATAAAAGTAAAAGAATTTGAAGATGGCTTTGAAGTAGAAGGCGGCGAAGTTAAAAATGCTAAAATAGAAAGCTTTGGAGATCATAGAATTGCGATGAGTTTTTTAATTTTAGGTTTAAGATGTGGAATGGAAGTAGATGATAGTGAATGCATCAAAACTTCTTTTCCAAATTTTATTGAGATTTTAAAGCAAATAGGAGCTAAGATTGGAGATTGAATTAGCAAAAAGTTATGGATTTTGTTTTGGAGTAAAAAGAGCTATTAAAAAAGCCGAGCAGATTAAAGATGCAGCTACTATAGGACCTTTAATTCATAATAATGAAGAAATCACAAGACTTTGGAAAAATTATAATGTTAAAACATTAAATGATATTAATGAATTAAGCACAGAAAAAAAAGCCATCATTAGAACTCATGGTATTACAAAGCAAGATTTAGAAAAATTAAAACAAAAAGATATAGAAATTTTTGATGCAACTTGTCCTTTTGTGACTAAACCTCAAAAAATTTGTGAACAAATGAGCAATGAAGGTTATGAAGTTGTTATTTTTGGGGATGAAAATCATCCTGAAGTAAAAGGGGTTAGAAGTTATGTAAGTACTAAAGCTTATGTAGTGCTTGATGAAAAAGAATTGCTTGATATTAAATTGCCTTCTAAAATTGCAGTAGTATCACAAACTACAAAAAAGATAGAAAAATTTATGGAAATTGTAAATTTTTTAATGCTTAGGGTTAAGGAAGTGCGTGTTTTTAATACAATATGTGATGCGACTTTTAAAAATCAAGAAGCAATCAATGAACTTGCTAAAAAAAGTGATGTAATGATAATAGTTGGAGGGAAGAACTCAGCCAATACTAAACAGCTTTTTTTGATAGCAAAAAACTATTGTGAAGATAGTTATTTAATCGAAAATGAAAAAGAAATTCAGAAAGAATGGTTTAGCGGTAAAGAAAAATGTGGCATTAGTGCGGGTGCTTCTACACCTGATTGGGTGATTGATTTGGTTTTGGAAAAAATCAAAGAATACGCCAAAATTAACTAAGTTTAAAGAAAACAATACTATAATCAACAATTAAAATTTAAAACAAAGGACCACAATGAGCGAGGTGAACAAAAAAGTTCAAAACAGACTAGAGGATATTATCATAGAAGAAGATTTTGAGCAAATGCTTGAAGAATCTTTTAAGTCTGATGAGGAGGCAACTACACAGGGTATAATTGTCGCGATTAAAGGCGATGAGGTATTTGTAAATGTAGGACAAAAATCAGAAGGTATTTTAGTAGCAGAAGAAATTCAAAACGAAAAAGGCGAATTTATCTTCAAAGAAGGTGATACATTAGAAGTTGCTATAGTAGGTTCTCGCGGTGGCAGATCTTTACTTTCTCATAAAAAAGCTTTAAGAAAACAAAAAGTTAAAGAATTTATTAACAATTATAAAGATGATGAAAGTATATTTGATGTAAAAATCATTGGTAAAAATAGAGGTGGCTTTGTAGCTGTGGATGAAAATGGAGTGGAGTTTTTCCTACCAAAATCACAAAGCAGTTTTAAAGATTCAAACAATATTATCAATAAAACTTTTAAAGTTAAAATTATAAAAATAGATAAAGAAGCTCAGAGTATAGTAGTTTCTAGAAAAAAAATAGTAGATGAGGAAAGAAAAAAACGCAAAGAAATTATTTCAAATGTATTAAATCAAGAAGAAATTATAGAAGGTGTTGTTAAAAAAATCACTACTTACGGTATGTTTGTTGATGTAGGCGGTGTTGATGGTTTAGTTCATTATAGCGAAATTTCTTATAAAGGACCAGTAAATCCTAGTTCATTGTATAATGAAGGTGATAAAGTTCCTGTAAAAGTGATTAAATATGATAAAGATAAAAAACATCTTTCTTTATCTATAAAACTTGCCATGCCTGATCCTTGGGATGAAATCAAAGATGGTTTAGAAGTTGGCGATACTATTAAAGTTACGGTTTCAAATATAGAACCATATGGTGCTTTTGTAGATTTAGGAAATGATATAGAAGGATTTTTACATATAAGTGAAATTTCTTGGGATAAAAATGCTAAAAATCCAAAAGATTATATTAACGAAGGTCAAGAGCTTGATGTGGAAGTGATTGAAATTAATGCTAAAGAAAGAAGACTTAGAGTTTCTTTAAAAAATTTATTAGCAAAACCTTTTGATGAGTTTTTAAAATCATATAAAGTAGGTGATGTACTAAAAGGCAGTGTTACTTCCGTGACTAATTTTGGTGCTTTTATAAAAATTGCTAATTTAGAAGGTTTATTGCATAATGAAGATGCTTCTTGGAATAGAAGTGATAAATGTAAAGATATGTATAAAGTTGGTGATGTTGTAGAAGTTAAAATCATTAAACTAGATAAAGAAAATCAAAAAATTTCTTTAAGTACTAAAGAATTACAAAAAAGTCCTGTTCAAGTTTATGCTCAAAAACACCAAGTAAATGATGTTATATCTGGTAAAATTAGAGATATTAAAGATTTTGGAGTTTTTGTAGAGCTTGAAGAAGGCGTTGATGCGCTTATTCATAAAGAGGATTTAGGTAATATTGATTTTTCAAGTTTAAAAGTAGGTAATACAATAGAAGCTTTGATTGTTTTCATTGATGAAAAGAAAAATAGAATTCGTTTAAGCGTAAAAAGCCTTGCAAGAATGAAAGAAAGAGAAGCGTTAAATGAAATCAATGATAATGACAAAGTAACTTTAGGTGATATTATCAAAGATCAACTTTTATAATAAAAAATGAAAAAATATACCCTTTATGGTATTTTAGGTTTTTTAAGCCTAATTTTATTTATTGCTTTTATTTTTATGGTGAGATATGTAGATATTGGGAATTTACCTATCTCACAAAATGTTAAATATTCTTTTGATGAAATAAAAAAAGAGTTACCACAAACTTGGCAAGATAAACTTTCAAATATTAAAATCAATGATTTTTCTCCAGCAGCAAATGAATTTTATATGAGTTTTAATATGGATGATTCTGTAGTAAAGCCAAAACAAAAATTTTATATGCTCGATGTAAATAAAAATGATGTTTATTCTATGTTTTGTTTAAAGCAAACTCTGCATTCTTTTTTTATCAAATACACTTTAACACAGAGTAAAGATGAAGTGGCAATTTATTTAGATACAAATAATGAAAAAGTATTAAATACACTGATCGACAAATTAAAAATTTACAACATAAATGCAAAATTAAAGGAGGTTTGGTTATGAAAAAAATTATTGTATGTGATGCGATATTAGACAAAGGCGTAGAACTTTTAAGAAAAGCTGATGATGTTGAGCTTATCGAAGCAGCACATTTGCCTAAAGATGAACTTTTAACAAAATTAAATGATGTAGATGTTGCTATTACTAGAAGTTCAACGGATGTGGATTTGAAATTTATCAATGCATGTTCTAATTTAAAAGCTTTAGTTAGAGCAGGCGTTGGGGTTGATAATGTTGATATAGATGAATGCTCTAAAAAAGGCATTATAGTAATGAATGTACCAACGGCTAATACCATAGCAGCAGTTGAGCTTACTATGAATCATTTATTATGCTCTGCAAGATCTTTTGTAAATGCTCATAATTTTTTAAAAATACAAAGAAAATGGGAAAGAGAAAAGTGGTATGGTGTTGAACTTATGAATAAAACTTTAGGAGTTATAGGTTTTGGTAATATAGGTTCAAGAGTGGCTGTACGTGCAAAAGCTTTTGGTATGAAAGTTATAGCTTATGATCCTTATGTGGTAGCTTCTAAAATGACTGATTTGGGTATAGAGTGTGTGAATTCTTTAGATGTAATCTTAACTCAAAGTGATTTTATTACCATACATACGCCAAAAACAAAAGAAACAACAGATATGATTTCTTTTGAAGAAATTTCTAAAATGAAAGATGGCGTAAGATTGATAAATTGTGCCAGAGGTGGTCTTTATAATGAAGATGCATTGTGTGAAGGTTTAAAAAGTGGTAAAATAGCTTGGCTTGGTATCGATGTGTTTAATAAAGAACCAGCAACTAATCATCCATTTTTAGACTTTGAAAATGTTTCTGTTACTTCTCATCTTGGTGCAAACACTTTAGAAAGTCAAGAAAATATCGCTATCCAAGCATGCGAGCAAGCTTTAAATGCTGCAAGAGGAATTTCTTATCCTAATGCTTTAAATTTACCGATTAAAACTGAAGATTTACCAAGTTTTGTAGCACCTTATATTGAGCTTATTTCCAAAATGGGCTTTTTGGCTGCTCAGCTTGATAAAACTCCTATTAAGGCTATTAAACTTGAGAGTGAAGGACAAATTAGCGAGTATAATGAGTCTTTATTAACTTTTGCAACAGTGAGTGTTTTAAGAGGTATTTTAGGTGAGAATATTAATTATATTAACGCACATTTTGTAGCTAAAGATAAGGGCGTAGAACTTTCTTCTTGTATTCTACCAAGTAGTGGTTATAGTAATAAAATCACTATAAAAGTAATTACAGATAATTCTAACCTTTCTATCTCAGGAACTATTTTTGGTGAAAATGAACAAAGAATAGTAGAATTGAATGGTTTTGATGTAGATTTTAAACCAAAAGGGAAAATGATAATTTTAAACAATAATGACATACCAGGAGTTATTGCTAATGTTAGCGGAATTTTAGCCAAAAATAATGTCAATATAGCTGATTTTAGACTTGGTAGAAATGGCTTTGGAAAAGCTTTGGCTGTAATTTTGCTTGATACGAAAATTTCAAAAGCTTTGCTTGAGGAATTAAGAGCTATTGATGCTTGTATTTTTGCAGAATATGCAGAAATTTAAGGCTTTTTATAAGCCTTAATTGTTACAATTATTTTTTAATTTTAAAATTAAGGAAAATATATGGCTTCTTATGGAATGGGAGATTTAAAAAAAGGTTTAAAAATAGAAATTGATGGTATTCCTTTTAAAATCGTAGAATATCAACATGTAAAACCAGGAAAAGGTCCTGCTTTTGTTCGTATTAAAATTAAATCTTTTATCGATGGTAAGGTTTTGGAAAAAACTTTCCATGCAGGGGATAAATGTGAATCTCCAAATTTAGAAGAAAAGCAAATGCAATATCTATACGATGATGGTGAAAATTGTCAATTTATGGATACTCAAACTTATGAGCAAGTTGCAATTAGCGATGAAGATGTGGGTGAAGCTAAAAAATGGATGCTTGATGGAACCATGGTAGATGTTTTATTTCACAATGGAAAAGCAATTGGTGTGGAAGTGCCTCAAGTAATGGAACTTAAAATTATTGAAACGGCACCAAATTTTAAAGGTGATACTCAAGGCTCAAACAAAAAACCAGCTACTTTAGAAACAGGTGCGGTAGTGCAAATTCCTTTCCATGTATTAGAAGGGGAAGTAATCCGCGTTGATACTGTGCGTGGAGAGTATATAGAAAGAGCAAATAAATAATCCCTTATTTAAGGGATTATAAAGTTCTTAATTTATTAATTTCATCTCTAAGCATTGCTGCTTTCTCAAACTCAAGATTTTTAGCTGCTTCTAGCATTTGTTTTCTTAATTCTTTTACTATTTTAGTGCGTTCTTTCGCAGGCATTTTTTCAAGTTCTTTGCCTTTACGATAAATTTCTCCTTGTTCAAGCTCATGTTTTAAACTTTCTTCTATGTTTCTTTTTACTGAGGTTGGTGTGATGTTGTGCTTTTTATTATAAGCTTCTTGTAGGGTTCTTCTTTCATTGGTAGTATCGATAGCTTCTTGCATAGATTTTGTGATTTTTTTAGCAAAAAGTAATACTTTTCCATTGACATTTCTAGCCGCGCGTCCCATCGTTTGAATGAGTGCAGTGGTGCTTCTTAAAAAGCCTTCCTTGTCTGCATCCATAATCGCTATAAGGGAAACTTCAGGTAAATCAAGTCCTTCTCTTAAAAGATTAATCCCGATTAAAATATCAAAAGCGCCACTTCTTAAGCCACGGATGATTTCATTGCGCTCAATTGCATCAATTTCTGAGTGCATGTATTTTACTTTTAAGCCAAGTTCCAAGTAGTATTTACTAAGCTCTTCAGCCATTTTTTTAGTTAAAACGGTTATTAAAACTCTTTCATTACGCTCTATAACTTTTTTAGCTTCATCGTATAAAATTTCTACTTGATTTTCACTATCTTTGATTTCTATTTTAGGATCTAAAAGCCCTGTTGGACGCATGATTTGATAAAAAATATTTTCTTTGCTTAATTCTAGTTCTAAAGGTGCAGGTGTGGCTGAAACAAATAAAAATTTACAATTTTTATTAATAAATTCATCAAACATCAAAGGTCTATTATCTAAGGCACTTGGCAAGCGAAAACCATAATCAACCAAAGTTTGCTTTCTGCTTCTATCCCCTGCAAACATTCCGCGAAATTGTGGTAAAGATACATGAGATTCATCTACAATGACTAAAAAATCTTGATTTTTAATGGCAAAATAATCAAAAAGCGTATAAGGTGTATCGCCGCTCTTAAGCCCTGTTAAATGCAAGGCATAATTTTCAACTCCTTTGCACATGCCAGTACTTTGAAGCATTTCAAGGTCAAATTCTACCCTTTGTTTTAGTCTTTGTGCTTCTACGAGTTTATTTTCATTTTCAAAATAAGCAAGGCGTTTATTTAATTCAGCTTTTATACCTTTTATAGCCTCTTTAAGTCTAGCTTCACCTACGCTAAATTGACTAGTTGGATAAAGTATAAATTTTTTTAAGTCTTTACCTTTTTTATTTTCTAAGATATTATAATAATACATCGCCTCAAGTTCATCGCCAAAAAATTCAAGTCTAATAGCTTCATCCTCATAATAAGCTGGATATATATCTACTATATCTCCATTGACTCTAAAATCAGCTCTGTCAAAGAAATTATCATTGCGTTTATAACCCATATCTACAAGTTTTTTTAAAAGTTCTTTTTGATTTATTTGCATATTTAGTTCTAAAATTAAAACCATACCCACATACTCACTTGGATTTCCTAAACCATAATTTGCTGAAACACTAGCTATGCAAATAACATCATCATAACTTAAAAGCGAAGCGCTTGCGCTTAGTCTTAATCTTTCTAAGTCTTCATTAGTAGAGCTGTCTTTTTCTATAAAAACATCGGTTCTTGGTATATAAGCCTCGGGTTGATAATAATCATAATAGCTTATAAAATACTCCACATGATTATTTGCAAAAAAGCCTTTAAATTCACTATAAAGTTGCGCGCATAAGCTTTTATTGTGGCTCATGATAAGAGTAGGCATATTTAAGTTTTTAATGATATTTGCCATAGTGAAAGTTTTTCCACTACCTGTAACACCTAGCAAGGTTTGGTATTTATTGCCTGCTTTAATGCTTTTTACTATACCATCAATAGCTTGCTTTTGATCAGGACTTGGCTTAAATTCGCTAGTAAGTTCAAACATAATTTTTCCTAACTTGTATTTTTACTAATTTTACACAAAATTTTTTTTAAAAATTTAAATTTTAAAACAAAAAGCTATGCAAAATTAAATTTTTTTTTGTTACAATATGTGTTTAAAATACTCTAAAATATAAAATCAATAAAGGCAAAAAATTATGTATGATGAAAGAATAATCAACACAATGACAGATAAAGTAAATGAGCTTTTGGCTAAATATAATGAAGTATGTGAAATAAATGAAAATTTAAGAAATGAATTAGTAAGCGTAAAAGCACAAAATGAAGCTAAAAACAATCAAATTGCGCGTTTGGAAGAAGAGCTTAAAAATAAAAATATTGAAAGTGAAGATGTGATCAAAAAAATAGAGGCAGTTCTTGGCAAACAATAATCAAAGAAAAGTTACAATCAATGTCTATGCGAAAGACTTTGTTGTAACATGCAGTAATGAATTTGCAAATCATCTTGAAGATGAAATTGCTTTAATTTCTGGAGGCACAGGTAAGATAGAACTTGCAAATTTCATTAATGCTTTTGTAAAACTTAGCTACGAAAATTATATCTTAAAAAAAGAACTCAACAAACTTATAAACACTATCGATGAAGAAATACAATAAATGCAAGTAAAAAAAGCTTTTACTTTAGTAGAGCTTATTTTTTGTATGATGATTATTGCTATTCTTAGCACAATTGCTTATCCGTATTTTTCTTTTGGAAAAAATGATGCTAAACTTATCCAAGCAAAAAGTGAGGTAGAGCTCATTAATGCTTCTTTGGCCTTACTCAAAAATCAGTTTTTATTTAAAGAAAGTAAGGATTTTCCAGCCATTTTAGATGAAGCTTTGATAAATAGTGAAAATCAAAAATTATTTTTTTGTGATAGTTTGCAAAATTACAAAAAAACAAATCATTGTACATATAGTGTATTAGATAAGCCAATTGTTTCAAGTAAAAAATCATGGATGAAAATAGCAAATACTCAATATAGATTTTTTATAAATGCTAAAAATTACATAGATTTTTCTTATAATAGTGAAAAAGTTTTTTTAGAATGTGTGAGTTTAAATTGTAAGGATTATGGGTTTTGAATTTTTATCAACTTGCTATAAAAGGATATTATTTAGATACCTTAATTTATGAAAGTGAAGAAGAAATTGAAATTTTAGATGAAGTGATAGTTGATCTTGCAAGGAAAAAAAATCTCAAAGCTATAATTTTACAAAAATGTTCAAAGCCTGATTTTAAAACCCAAGCTATAAAAGAAAAAACAGGTTTTAAACTAACACAATATCAATACGAACTTGCTCAATTTATTGCTTATTATTATGCTAGTAAAATAGCTTTTGTTTTGGGTATGTTTGAAAGCATTAAAGAGTATAAAAATGAAAAAATTCATATAGAAAAAGCACCTAGTTTAAGTAAAAACCAGCAAGAGGCTTTGGAATTTATAAAAACTAAACAAACTAGTTTATTATTTGGCGATACAGGAAGTGGTAAAACTGAAATTTATATTAGCTTGATAAAAGAATATCTAGAGCAAGGAAAGCAAGTTTTGCTTTTAATGCCAGAAATCGCTCTAACTCCGCAAATGCAAAAAAGATTAAAAGTGTATTTTGGCGAGCATTTTTTCTTGTGGCATTCTAAAATTACTAAGAAAAAAAAGCAAGAATACTTGCAAGATTTAACAAATTCAAAAGCTCTTTTAGTGGTGGGAGCTAGATCGGCTTTGTTTTTACCTTTTAAAAATTTGGGTTTGATTATTATTGATGAAGAGCATGATAATTCTTATAAAGCTTCTAATAATCCAAAAATCAATGCAAGAGATTTGGCTTTATTTGTAGCAAAAAAAATGCATATAAAAGTTCTTTTAGGTTCGGCTACTCCAAGTGTTGTAAGTTATTATAAACATCCTTGTTTTAGACTTAAAGGAACCTTTTTTGAAAGCAAAAAGCAGTTTTTATATGATGAGAGCGAGCTTAGTGTCTCGTCAAAATTACTTTTAGAATTAAAAATTAGCTTAAGAAATAAAAAGCAAGCTGTGGTATTTTTACCTACAAGGGCAAATTTTAGACAAATTTTATGTAAAGAATGTGCTAATACCATTAAATGCCCTTTTTGTTCTATTGCTTTGAGTTTGCACAAAAATAAAAATGCATTAAAATGCCATTATTGCAATTTTACTAAAGAAATTGATCAAACCTGCCCAACTTGCAATGGAGTTATGCTTGAAGCTAAAAAAATGGGCACAGCAGAGCTTTGTGAGCTTTTAGAAAGAGAATTAGCTGAGTTTAATCCTATCATAAAAAGATTTGATAGTGATGAGATTAGCAGTGTAAAAAAGCTTGATATGATTTTAAAAGATTTTAATCAAGAAAAAATTGATATTTTAGTAGGCACTTCTATGCTTGCTAAAGGACATGATTATCACAATGTGGATTTGAGTGTGATTTTAGGTCTTGATGAGTATTTATTCAGACCTAATTTTAAAGCTTTGGAAGAGACTTTGGCTCTTGCTATGCAAGTAGCAGGTCGTGCAGGTCGAAAGGGTGAGGGTAGGGTACTTTTACAAACTAAAAATAGATCTTTTTTTGAAAAATATATACAAGATTATGATAGTTTTTTAAAAGATGAATTAAATGCCAGAAATGAGCTTTATCCCCCATTTAAAAGACTTTTAAGGCTAATTATTGAAGATGAGGATAAAAACAAAGCTTTAAATTTATGTGAATTTATAGCTAATAAAGTTCAAGAATTAAAACAAGTGCAATTAGTAGGCCATGGTGCTTGTGGCATTGAAATGCTAAATAAAAAATGGCGTTTTTATGTATTATTGCGCGCTAATACTCATCAAGAACTTGTAAAATTTGAGCACTTTGCTTTAAATTTTAAAAATATTACTTGCGATATAGATCCGGTTGATTTTAGTTAAAGAATTTTTCAAATTCTTGGTAATATTTCCATGATTTCACAATATCAGGGCGGAAATTTTTAATATGTATCAGTTCTTTATCTAATATATCTTTGAGTTTTAGCCTTGCTGTTTTGTTTTTCTTGAGATAGTCTAATACTTCATCTTCTTTCATAAGATTTGTTTCTGTGTAGTCAACAATTTCTTTGATTGCATCTAAAAAATTGGATAAATATTGTTTGATTCTTGCATAATTTTTATGATTTAAAAATTTAGATATTTTATTTTTATCGATATAAATGCCAATGTTATTTTTAAGATCATTATTGCTAATGTAGGAAAAAATATTTATTTGCTCGTTGCTTATATGATATCTATTAATAATTAATTTTATTTCATAATCTACTTGAAAAATTAAAGGAAGCAAATATCTTATATAACCTCTAAATTCTTTTCTTTTAAAAAGATTTTCATCATTATGGGGGGGGGTAAAATCAAATTTATCTGCCAAGTTAATAAAAGTATTATAAGCCTTCTTTTCGTTTAAGTCACACATATCTATATAAGTAATATTGTTTGTGTTAATTTTATTAAGTAGAGTATGCATTATAAAAGTATTTTCTAGTAAATTTTCAAAATCATCTTTCATGTAAGTTTTGTTTGGTTTTAAAAAATTAATATATTCTTGGTAGTTAAAATTTAAGTTAAAATTTTGATTATAGTTTCTTTGAACTTTACTCCAATCTCTTCCATATGAATGTTTTAATAAAGATATGGGATCTCGTGTTTGAATTAGTATAGGTATATCACAACTAATTAAATTTAAATATTTATCCAAATCTAAAATATTTGTCTCGGATATATTAATAGCTGTTTGAGAGTATTGAAGAAGTGATTTAAAATTTAAATTATATCTGTAATATCCGTTGTTTGGAGATACCCAAGAAGCAGAGCAATAAACATTGCATGCTTCATTGAGTAGTGTTAAAAAAGCAGCAGCGCCAACACCATGAGGGGAAATATAGATAAATTTAGCATTTTCTAGAGGTATGTTTAGTTTCCAAGCAAGTTTTGTGCAATAATCACTAGGTTCTATATCGATATTTTTTGGATTTACTAATGGTGGATAAGTCTTATTTTCATATTGTTTAAAATCGTCACTATTAAGCCAAGCTGTAATATGATTTATATTATCTAGTATAAATTTTTGAAAAAAATAATCTTGATTGGTTTTGAGTGAATTTAATAAAAAATTTGCTTTTTTGCTATCTAAATGAGCTGATAAAAAATTAAGTAAATTTTTCATATTAAATCCTTGATATTTTTAGATTAAATTATTAAAATTATATAAAAATATTTTTAGAGTGATTTTAATGACAAGATATAAAACAAGACAAATAAAAGTAGGCGATGTTTTAATAGGTGGTGATGCACCTATTTCTGTGCAATCCATGCTTTTTACTAAAACAAGAGATGTTGAAGGTTGTTTAGAGCAACTTAATAGGCTTTATTTTGCCGGTGCAAATATAGTGCGTTTAGCTTGTTTGGACATGGCAGATGCAAGAGCTTTAAAAGAAATCAAAGCAAAAAGTCCCTTGCCTTTAATAGTGGATATACATTTTAATCATAAGCTAGCAGTTTTTTGTGCTGAATTTATCGATGGGGTGAGAATTAATCCGGGAAATATAGGCTCAAAAGAAAATATAAAAGAAGTGGTGCAAGCTTGTAAACAAAGAAAAATTCCTATTAGAATAGGGGTAAATCATGGCTCTATAGAAAAGCAATTTAGCGATAAATATGGTTATAATATAGAGGCTATGCTTGAGAGCGCTTTATATAATATAAAATTACTAGAAGATTTAGACTTTTTTGACATTAAAATTTCTATGAAAACTTCAGATGTGCAAAATACCATAAAAGCTTATGAAGCTCTAAGACCACTTTGTGATTATCCGTTTCATTTAGGGGTTACTGAAGCAGGAACTAAATTTCATAGTACGGTTAAAAGTTCGATTGCCTTAGGAAATTTGCTTTTAAAAGGTATAGGCGATACAATGAGAGTTTCTATGACAGGGGAGCTTGAAGAAGAGATTAAGGTAGCAAGGGCTATTTTGCAAGATAGTGGAGTGCAAAAGAGTGGAGTAAATATCATCTCATGCCCAACTTGTGGAAGAATTCAAAGCGATTTGATTAAAGCGATTAAGATAGTAGAAGAAAAAACTAAACATATAAAAGAACCATTAAATATAAGTGTTATGGGTTGTGTTGTAAATGCCTTGGGTGAGGCTAAGGGTGCTGATGTGGCTATTGCTTTTGGAAAAAATCAAGGTTTAGTTATAAGACATGGTGAAGTGGTGGCAAAATTAAAAGAAGATGAGCTTGTTGATAGATTTTTACTTGAAGTAGAAGATGAAGTAAAACTTAGAGAAAAAGATTAATTTTTTTCTAAGTAAGTTTTTTGCATATTTTGTAATTTTTTAGAAATTTTTACTTTATAAATACTTGGATTTTGAAGTTTTTTTAGTTTAAAATCCAAACTATCAACACTTTTTTTATGATACTCTTGAATATTTTTCAAGTTAGGAAGCCCATAGATTAATTTTCCATCTTTAAAAATAAGCTCATGTAAATTTTTATATGTATAACCTTGATAATTTTTGATACTCTCATCATGTGTATATAAAATATCAAAACTTGCTTTATTGTTTTTATAATACCTTATGAGTTTTTTAAAATGTGGCAAGGTTGTTTTGCTTGAGCTTGCGCTGATTTTTATTTTAGGGATGATTTGATTGTTTTTTTCTAATGCAACAAGCTTATAAACAGCTCCAAAAATAGGCGAGCTTGCTGAAGTAATAAGCTTTTCTCCAATACCAAAAGCATCGATTGGAGCTTTGTTTTTTAGTAATTTTTCTATGATGAACTCATCTAAGGCATTGCTAGCTATGATTTTGCATTTTGTTAAGTTAGCAAGATCTAGTTTTTTTCTAATATATTTAGAGATTTTCAGCAAATCTCCTGAATCAATACGGATGGAATAATTTTGCATAGAATCTTGCGTATTTAACTCATTAAAAACTAAAATAGCATTTTCAATACCTTTTTTATAATCATATGTATCAATCAAAAGACTTATATTATCTTTATAAATTTGACAATATGCTCTAAAAGCACTTAGCTCATCATCAAACATTTGTACCCAAGCATGAGACATGGTTCCACTAATAGGAATATTAAATTTTCTCCCAGCTAAAGTACAAGCACTTGCATGAAAACCACCTATAAAAGCAGCTCTAGCACCATTTAAAGCTGCGCTTTCTCCATGGGCTCTGCGAGAGCCAAATTCTAAGAGTAATTTTTCTTTTGCAATTTGAGCAATTCTGCTAGCTTTAGTGGCAATTAGACATTGATGATTTAGAGTTAAAAGTATGAAAGTTTCTAATAATAAAGCTTCTATTATAGGTGCTTTGATAATCATTAAAGGTGTATTAGCAAAAATACATTCACCTTCTTTAACACTTAGTATATCTCCACTAAATTTTAAAGTTGAAAGGTAGTTTACAAAATCATCATCAAATTTTTTAGTATTTTTCAAAAAATCTATGTCATCTTTAGAGAAAGAAAAATGATTAATATGATTTATGATTTGTTCTAATCCACAAAAAATAGCATAAGAAGCACTATCAGGAGCTTTTCTAAAAAAAACTTCAAAATAAACAATCTGCTTATGCATATTTTGTTTAAAATAAGCATAAGCCATACTTAGTTCGTAAAAATCACATAATAATGAAGAATTCATATAAGGATTTTTACTTACAAATTAATCCATTTGACGACGCAAGAAAGCAGGAACATCAAGTTGAGAAATTACTTCCTCATCAAACCCACCGCTAGCTTTGCGCAAATTCATATAGCTATTTTTTTTACTTTCTTCTTGTTCTTTAGCACTTTCTATTTCAGCTTTATCTTCAAAACCTGTAGCAATGATAGTTACTTCAACACGATCGCCCATGCTTTCATCAGTAGTTGCACCAAAGATTACTTTTGCATTTTCATCTGCTATATCGCTAATGCTTTGAGTAGCTTGTGAAATTTCTATCAATGAGCATTCAGGTCCAATTTTATAATGGATAATCACGCCCTTAACGCCTTTCATAGTCATACCATCTAATAATGGAGATTCTATAGCACTTGATAATGCGTCCATGATAGCATTTTCACCTTCTCCATGACCCACACCCATTAAAGCTAAACCTCTATGGCTCATAACAGTTCTAACATCTGCAAAGTCAACATTGATATCGCCATCTTCTAAAAGAATAGACACCATACCTCTAACAGCTCTAGCTAAGATATCATCAACTAGTTTAAATGCTTCTTTTATACCTGCTTTTTTTGGAAGTATACTAAGAAGTTTTTCATTTTGGATTACAATGATAGAATCACTTTCTTTTTTTAATTCAGCCAAGCCAGCTTCAGCTAATTTTTTTCTTTGTTTTCCTTCAAAAGCAAAAGGCATAGTTACAACCGAAACAGTTAATGCGCCTACTTCTTTAGCAGCTTGTGCTACAACAGGAGCTGCACCTGTACCAGTTCCACCACCAAGTCCTGCTGAAATGAATACTATATCACTTTGACTTAAAGCTGCTTTTACTTCTTCAAAGCTTTCTCTTGCACTTTCTGCTCCAATTTCTGGTTGCATACCAGCACCTAAACCTTTAGTTTTTTTCTCACCTAGTTGAATTCTAGTTTTTGCTAAAGATTTTGCTATAGCTTGTGCATCAGTATTTGCTGAGATAAGATCAAGATCATGTAAGCCCATATTTACCATATGATCTATCATATTACCGCCACCGCCACCGCAGCCTATGACTTTTATTTTTGCACCTTTTGCGTGTTGCATTTCTTCTACTAGATATTCGCTCATTGTATCTCCTATTAGAACTGGTTTATTAATTTATTCCAAAAATTATGCATAAAACTTGATTTTTTATCTTTTTTGGTTTCAACTTTTGTTAATTCTGTTTTTTCATCTTCAAAATCTCTCTGTTCTTGAAAAATTTCTTCAAAATTTTTATTTTCTTCTTCATGTTCTTCTATGGTGAGATTTTGTTTTATCTGTTTGTTGATAAATTCAGGCTCTCCTTTGTATCTTAGTTTTTCATTAGAATCTAATTCATAAGGAGTAAAATGTCCACCACCATATAAACAAAGACCTATAGCGCAGCTATTTTCTGCATCTTCAAAAATTTCTTTAAAGCCATCCATAGTATCTTTTTTTGCGGTCGCTATTCTAACAGCTTTATTATCAAAATAAGCTGAAGCAAGTTTGTCAAGTCCTGCAAATTTTGTCATTCCACCTGTTAATACTATGCCTGCTCCTGCTTGATTTGCACAAGCATTATCACTTAGCATTTTAGCTAAAATAATAATAGTTTCTTCAATTCTTGCATAAATAACATTAGATATAACTTCTACTGAAACTTCATTTTTTCTTTTTTCATCACCCATATATGGAATTTGTATAATTGAGTTTTCATTTTGTGCTAAAGATGCATAATTTAATTTTAGTTTTTCTGCTTCTTTTGGTGGGGTATGCAAAGCTATGGATAAATCATTAGTGATATTTACTGAACCAATTTGTAAGCATTCATTATATCGTATAGAATTACCCGCATGAATGACCATATCGCAAACTGCTCCACCCATATCGATTAAAATAGCACCTAATTCTTTTTCACTATCATCAAAGCATGCGATAGAAGAAGCATATCCTGAAAGAACGATATTATCTACTCTAAGATCAGCAAGCTCAACTGCTTTTTTTAGATTTTTAATATGCACTTCTTGCGAGATTACAATATGCGTAGAAACTTCAAGACGATTTCCACTCATTCCCAAAGGATCTTCTACATGCTCAAGATCATTTACTTTAAAATTATAAGGTAATACATGAATGATTTCATATCCACTAGGTATATTTGCGGTATGTTTTGCTGTGCTTACTGCTCTGTGAATTTCTTTAATACCTATTTCATGATTTGGTATATTAACTACACCTATACTGTCTACACTTTTTGCATAAGCACCTGAAATAGATACAATTACTTTATCATAATGCACACCTGACATCATTTGTGCATCGGCTACTGCCTCTTCTATAGATTTTGAAGCAAGCTCTATATTGGTAATTGCTCCTTTTTTTATACCATTTGATTTTGATTTTCCAAAACCAATGATTTTAAGTCCTTCTTCACTTTTTTGTGCCAAAATAGCACAAGTTTGTATTGAGCCTAAATCAATTCCTAAAATATTCAATTTGTATTTCCTTTATAATAGCGTTGGATTGGATATAATTCTATAAGTTTTTTTAATAATTCTTCCTTAAGTAAAGCTTGTTTAGTTTGTTTGGCACTTTGTTCTATGATAAATTTATAAATTTCTTCTTTATCTTTGTTTTCTAGAGTTTGCTTTGTAATTTCATAAACTATTGCTTTATCATCAAATAAAACATAAGATTTAGCTTTATTTGAGTCAAATACATGCATTAAAAACTCACTAAATTCAGCATCATTTATCATTTCACCTACTTTTGCTCCTTTACTTGAGTCGCGACTATAAGTTCCTATATCTATGCCTTGGAAATTATTTAGGGCAAGCTTTGCTTTTTCTTCTAATAAAGTTTTAGTTTTTTCTCTGATGTAAAGTTTGCTCACTTCATTTTTGGCTTGCTCAAAAGTCATAGTCTGTATAGGATTTATTTTTATAAGTTTTGCAATCATATAGCCATTTTCAAATTTAAAAGGCTTGATAAAATCATTTTCTTTAGCTTTTTGTATGTTTTCTAAAGGGTAATAAATATCAGCATCGCTTATTGTGATGTTTTTGTCAAAACTAAGCTCGTTTTTTCTCAAAGCAACATAGCTTTCATTAGCTTTAAGTTTAAGCTTGGAAAGTTTTAAATCTTTTATAATTTTATCTTTGCTTTGTTCTAAGCTTAGAATTTTTCCTGCAAAATCTTTATAGTCATTTTTATTTTCTTCATAGTAAGCTTGAATTTCTTTATCAACAACTGTGATTGTATTAGGATCTAAAAAATAAGTTGCAAGCTCATAGCTTTTTTGTGTTTTATATAGGTTTTTGTTTTTTTCCCAAGTTTGTTTTAGTTCTTTTTCATCAATAGGAATATTTTTATTATCAAGTTTTATTATTTGAATTTTTAAATTATCTTGCATTAAAAAACTTGCACCAAACATATCAAGTTCATTTTGTTTGATTTGTAAATTTAAAATAGCATTGATTTTTTTAAGCAATAATTCATCATGGATAATTTTTTCATAAGCTTTTGGTGTATAGTTGTTTCTTGCAAGTAAATTATAATATAAATCTTTATCAAAAACACCTGAAGCATTATGAAAGATTTTTTGATGCGCTAAATCATAAGCAATTTCTTCTTCGCTTACATTTAAACCTAAAGTTTTAGCATAAGAAAGCAGAAGTTTTTCTTGTATAAGTTCATTGATAGCTTGAGTATCTAAGCCATCTTTTTGTGCTTGTTCTTGTGTATAATTGCCATTGTTTAATTGTGAGTAGTAGTTAAATAATTGAGAATATTTTAGATTGAATTCATCATAGCTTATTTTTTCATCGCCTACTTTTGCAACAGAATTTGATCTATCGGTGTTAAAATCATAACTTCCCCAGCCAACAAAACCTGCTCCAACAAAAGCAATAACACTAATCCAAATAGTAATAACTAAATATTTTTTATGATGCTGCATCCAAGTGAGCATTTTTACCCCAATCCATAATTAATTAAATTAAACCATAAATTATAGGTAATTTGTGATTAATAAAAAATTAATTTTATGATTTTATGATAAATTTGTCTCTGCTAAATGGATAATTTTACAAGAATTTTCGATTAAATCTATTATTTTTCCAAGTTCATAGCTTGTTCTTCCATAAGCAAATATTCCATATCCTTTCACAACGACAAAATTTTGTTTTTGTTCTAACATATAACGATAAATTTCAGTTTGTGATCTATCATCCCAATCCTCATAACTTTTAGGATTGTAAACTCGAATTTCTTCTAAAAAAATTTCTCCAAAATAATCTTGAGGTGTTATGAAATCATGATTTAAACTCATGGATAAGGTATAAGCTGGATAAGCAAAACATACGAATTTAGCTTCAGGTATATTTTCATATATGCTTTTATGTATTTCACTATCGCTGCTTGCTTCATCCCAGCTATAATCTTTTGCAAATTTTAAGATACTTAAATTTTTTTCATCTAATTGATTCAAAAAAGCATTGCTTTTGTTGATAATAAATGAGCCTTGGGAAAGTTTTGCTGAAACAGAACCATGGCAAATTCCAAAAAAATTTTTTTTAAACATTGATGAGGATAGAATTTGAATTTGGGAAATAATATTTTCTTTATTCATTAAAAACCTTGTTTTAAACTTAGCTAAGGTATTATACTAAAAAATATTAAAAGGTATATTTTGCAAAGTCCACATATTCCTGTTTTATTACAAGAAGTTTTAAATACTTTTGATGATTTTGATAGCGGAGATTTTTTAGATTGTACTTTGGGTTATGGAGGGCATTCTAAAGCATTATTGCAAGCTCATGAAAAATTAAGATTAATTGCTTGCGATAAAGATTTAGAGGCTTTAAGTTTTTCCAAAGAGTTTTTGAAAAATTTTCAAGATAGAATAAGTTTTAATCATATAGGTTTTAAAGATATTTTAACTCAAATTTCAACGCAAAACATAAGAGGAATTTTAGCTGATATTGGTGTATCTTCTTTGCAGCTTGATAAAAATGATAGGGGGTTTTCGCTAAATTCTGATTTTTTAGATATGAGAATGGATCAAAATAATCCTTTAAGTGCTAAAGAAGTGGTGAATTCTTACAACAAGGAAGCTTTGGAACGAATTTTTAAAGACTATGGAGATCTAGCGCCGGTTGCTTCAATGCTTGCTCAAAAAATTATCAATGCAAGAAGTCAAAAAGAGATTACAAGTGCAAAAGAATTAAGTCAAATTATAGGAAATGCTAAGTTAAAAGGACGCAATGTATCTTTAGCTTTGCTCGTATTTCAAGCTTTGCGTATAGAAGTAAATAATGAACTTGGTGAGTTAAAATCCTTACTTGAAAATATAGAAAAAGCAAAATTAAAAGATTGTAAATTAGCTATTATTAGCTTTCATTCTTTAGAGGATAGAATAGTAAAAAATACTTTTAAAAGATGGGAAAAAGACTGCATTTGTGATGAAAGAGCTATAAAATGCGAATGCGGTAAAGGACATAGTCTTGGTAAAATTTTAAGTAAAAAAGCTATAAGTGCCTCCAAAGAAGAAATAAGCTATAATAGTAGATCAAGTTGTGCAAAAATGAGAATTTTTTATTTTAGGTAAATAATGATTGAAGATGATTTTTTAAAAGAAAAACAAAATATACGCGAAAAAATGTTGAAATATTCTAGGGCTATTAAAGAAGGTAGACCTTATGAAGAGTATGAGCACAATTTCAATGAAAGCGATCGCATATTAAAAAATAGAATACAGCGTAAAAAAAGACCTAAATTTACAGACTTTGATGAAGAATATAAAGAAAAACCTAAAAAACAATCCGCTATTTATTTAAAAGAAGATTTGATAAATGTTAAATTAGAAGAAAAAAAGCCTTTTAAATTACAACTCAATTTTTTCAAAAAGCAAAAAGAAAAATTTGATAAAAAAAATGATAAAAATCTTAAGCCATCTAAAAATGTTAAAACTTTGCAGGAAGTAAAAAAAGTAGAAAAAATACAACAAGAAAAAAAAGATTCTATTCAAATATCTAAAATTCTTACTCAAAGTAATGTCTTTGTTACTTCAAAATTTCAAGATTTAAAAGAAAAAAGAAAAGAAAAAGTCAAACTCAAACAAGAATTAAAAGAGCAAAAAAAAATTGAACAAGAAAAAATAAAAAAAGCTCAAGAAGAATTAAAAGAAAAAGAAAAATTAGCTAAGCAAGAGCAAAAAATTTTAGAAGAAAAGGTAAGGCTTGAAGAAAACCAAGAATATAATCAAGAAGATAAATACGAACTTTTAGATAGCATAGTAAGTGAGGAAAATAAAAATTTAACCCCTAAAAATTTATTATATGCAGGTTTGATGATAGCATTTGCTTTATTGATATTTTTCCCACAAATTTATATTAGAAATCAAATTTATTATGTAAGTAGAGAAATAGCGGATTTAAGATCGCAAGAATTAGTTTTAGATGAAGAAAACAAAGAGCTTCAAAGACAGCTTGAAGCATTGTATTTTCAAAATCAAGTTTTAGACTTTTTAGATTAATCTTGTGTTTGAATGATTTTCTCCAAAACATATTGTTCAAGTTGATTTTTTGGAATTTCTTCTTTAATAGCTTGATTATAAATATTTTCTGCTATTTTTGAATATTTTTCATAAGCAAAATATGGAAAATGTAAAGTCCAAGCTTTTTTCAATAATCTTTTGCTTATTACTTTTCTAGTATAAATTTTAAAAATATCATAGCCAACAAAAACACAAGCGGTAACAAAAATAGCACTTAAGATACTAATATGAAAATCAATAATTGTTAAAAAATAATGGCTGATGATAAGCATAGGAACTAAAATGGCTATACAAAAAAGGGTATATATAAGATAAGAGTTAAATACCTTAAATTTAAAATTTAATTTCGCAGGATCTATCATCATACCTTCATTTAACAAGGCATTTGCTTCTAATAAATCTTTTAAATTAACAGGTTGATTTGAAACTTTAAAAATAAAGTTTAAAATAAATTCTTGTATTTTCATTGTTTTACCTAGTAAGTATGTGATTTTTGTGATTTTAGCATTTTTGTTTTTAAATAAGATAAATTTTAAGTCTTGTAAATGAAATCTTGTGTTAAAATTTACATTATTTTTGCATATAAAGAAAGAAAAAGATGGCAGATTCTAGATTTATGATGAATGTAAAAGGCATAGCTAAAAGTTTTATACCTAGAAAAATTTATCAAAATCAATTACAAAATATTTTCAAAGAGCTTTTAAAATCAAAAAATATAGATAATATTATTACTCGCTTAAATTATTACAATTTGCAAAATGATTTTTTTGATATAAAAAATTTTCAAAATTATGAAAAAATAGGAAAATTTCCCTTTAAAAAAACTTCCTATGCTTATGATGCTTATGCAATTAGTAAATATTTTAATGATGATTTTTTATGGATTGAAGGTTTTGGAGATATTAGTTATAATCTTAAATATCCAAGCATAGCTAAATCAAGACCAGTTGAAAATGGCTTTAATAATATCATTTTAAAATTAGACAAAAATAGACATTTTGATTTTATACAAGATAAAAACCAATTTGAAGATAAAAAAGACTTACTCTTTTTTAGAGGTGCAATTTATCAACCTCATCGTATTAAATTTTTTGAAAAATATTTTGATAATCCTTGTTGTGATATTGCTCATGTTGGCGGTAGAAAAATTCAAGCCGAAAAATGGATTAAAAATTTAAATTTTAAAATTAGCAGAGCCTATCAAACCCAGTTTAAATTTTTACTTTCATTAGAAGGTAATGATGTAGCAAGCAACTTAAAGTGGACGATGAAAACAAATTCTTTAGTTTTAGCCCCAAAAATGCGTTATGAAACTTGGTTTATGGAAGGAAAGTTAGTTCCAAATGAGCATTTTGCTTTGATTGATGATGATTATGAAAATGTAGAAGCTTTGCTTGATTATTATTTAGCTAATCCACATAGAGCAAAAGAAATCATACAAAATGCTCATGCTTATATAGAGCAATTTTTAGATGAAAAGATAGAATTTTATATAGGAATTTTAGTTTTAGCTAAGTATTTTTATTATTCTAATCAGCTTGATTTACCAAAAGATATTATTGATTTATTTGATTAAAAGGAGAGTTTATGCAAGAGATGGAAATAGTATTTTTAAATGATGAATTTATAAAAGCTAGCGAAGCTAAAGTGAGTATTTTTGATAGAGGTTTTATCTTTGGAGATGGAATTTATGAAGTAGTTCCTGTGGTAAATGCAAAAATAGCTGATAAAGAAGAATTTTGGGAGCGTTTTGAGCGTAGTTTAGCCCAAATTGATCTACAAATTCCTTATACAAAAGAAGAATTTGAAAATATTTTAAAACAATTAATCATTAAAAATTCTCTCAAAGAAGGCGGGCTTTATATGCAAATTACTAGAGGGGTTGCTAGTAGAAATTTTGCTCTTTTAAAAGGTTTAAAACCTACTATTATGGCCTTTGCTTTTGAATGCAAGGTGATTGAGCATGAGTTTGCTAAAAATGGAGTAAGTGTTATTTCAACAGCTGATTTAAGGTGGAAAAGAAGGGATATAAAATCAATTTCTTTATTAGCTCAATGTCTTGCAAAAGAAGAAGCTGTTAAAGCTAAGGTTTTTGAAGCTTTTATGGTAGAAAATGCTTTAGTTACGGAAGCTTCTAGTAGTTCAGCTTTTATTATAAAAGATAAAACTTTAATCACTAAGCCATTTTCTAATGAAATCTTACCAGGAATTCGCCGTAAAAATATCTTAAAATTTGCAAAAGAACTTGATCTTAAAGTAGATCAAAGAGCTTTTAGTATGAAAGAAGTGTATGAGGCTGATGAGGTGTTTATTTCTGCGGCTACTTTTTTGATTTTAGGTATTATAAAAGCAGATAGTAAGGTAATTAATGATGGTAAGGTGGGCTTTTATACCCAAAAACTAAGAGAAAAATATGTAGAAAAAATTCAAAAAGAGGTTTTTTAATCAAAACCCGCATTAGTAAATTCTTTAGGATTATCTAGAGCGTAGCGAAACTTTTCCCAGTCTATTTGTTTATCCCAAATAGCTACGATTAAAGCTGCTACGCTATTACCACATAAATTTCCCACAGCACGAATTTCAGACATAAATTTATCCACGCCCAAAAGTATAGAAATGGCAGCCACAGGTAAAACCTCGCCCAAACTTGCTCCTAAGCCATTGTTAGCTTCTGCAATGTGCATATTAGATAAAGCCGCAAGTGTACTTCCTAGTATAATAAAACCTGATCCAGTCACGCCAACAGCACCTTTTGAGGCTATCATAAGCACTATTAAAATGCTAATTTCATGAGTTAAAGAAAGTTCTACATTAAAAGCTTGAGCAAGAAAAATTAAACTCATAGCTAAATAAATATTAGTACAATCAAGATTAAAACTATATCCAGTTGGTAATACCAAACCCACAGTGGCTTTTGAAATTCCTGCTTTTTCAAGTTTTCTCATAAGCGGAGCTAATGCTGATTCGCTAGAACTCGTGGCAAAAACTATTAAAACTTCTCTTGAGATAAAACGCATAAATTTAAAAATATTGACTTTGGCAATAAAACAAATAAGCCCTAAAACTCCAAAGATAAAAAGCAAAGAAGCAAGCAACATAACAATAAGCAAATAACCCAAATTTAATAAAGAATCAAGTCCATATTTTGCCACTAAAAAAGCCATTGCAGAAAAAGCAGCGATGGGAGAAAAATACATAATGATTTCTAAGATTTTAAAAACAAAACTTTGCATAATTTCTAAGGTTTTTTGTATAGTTTTTCTCTCATTAATTCTCATAAGTGAAATAATAAAAGCACAAGCTAGGGCTATAACTAAGATTTGCAAAGTTTTTCCCTCGCTAAAAGCAGCTATGATATCAGTAGGTATAGCGTCTTTTAAAATATGCAAAATTTCATTTTGCGCACTTATTTCTATATTTTTATTAACAAATTGAGCCACACTTTCTTGATCTAGAGTGCTTGGATCAAGGTTCATTCCTTTACCAGGTCCCATAATGTTTGCCATAAAAATGCCAATAGCTAAAGCAAAAGTGCTTACTATTTCAAAATAAAGCAAAGCTTTAGCTCCTATGCTTCCAACTTGTTTTAAGCTTTCAAGACTAATAACACCTAAAACAATAGTTAAAAATATAATAGGACCTATGAGAATTTTTAAAGCTTGTATAAAATAATCTACACCGATTTTACTAGCTAATGCAAATTCCTTATCTAATAAGCCAAGGCAAATGCCAGCTATAATTCCTATAATCACCCAAAAACCTAAATTTTTTAACATTTTTTTGAGCTTGCTTGGTTTTTCATGAGTAATAACTAGCATAAAAAACTCCTTGTAATTTTAAAAAACGATACATATTAGCAAAGAAAAACTTATTTTTATTGTTAAAATAAATAAAAAATAAATATAAAAGCTAAAAATAATAATTTTTTATCTTATTTTGTAGATAAAAGTAGCATTTTGTAGTATTTTTGTATGATTTATTATGAAATAAATAATGATAATGTTTATCTAAATTTAAGAAAGCTAGTACTATACTTGTGACTATGATTTTAAAAATGAATATCATTTCGGAGTAAAATAGTGTTTAAAAAAATAAGTTTATTAATGATTTTTTTATTTTGTTCTTTAACACTTGCTAGGGATATTGATTATCAAAAAGAAAGTCAAAATATTAAGCAAATTTTGAATGAAAGTATGGTGTTATATAAAGATAATAAAAATTTAGAAGCTAAGAAAAAAGCTGAAGATGCATATTTTCAGCATTTTGAAACCATGGAAGGCTCTATTGGTCGCAATGTCGGTAGAAAAGTCATTGTGATGGAGCGTAAATTTATTAATTTAAGAAAAATGTATAAAGATAAAGAAGATATTTCTAAGATAGAAGCTTTAATTAGTAGCTTGTATTTTGATTTAGATGAGGTCGTTCCTATATTAGAAAAAGGATTTCAATTAAAAGCCGAAGCTAGTGATATAAATTATGATAAAAAAGCAGCTGAAAGCTCATCTTTAAAAGCAGAAAAAGAGCGTCAAGCGCAAGCTGAAGCTATGTTTGCATCTTTACTTGGAGAGGATGTTAAAGGACAAACATCATCAAATTTGACTCAAAATTCAACTACTCAAGAGCAAAATATCCAAAAAGATGAAACATTATTAGCCTTACAAGAAGCTTCAGCTATGGATGCAAGATTACAATTTTTAATGGATTCAATGATTTCAAAACTTGATCAAGCAGCATTGGCTTTTGTAAATAAAGATTACCAAAAAGCTAAAGATTTAATCCAATCAGCATTATTCGAAGATTATAGAAATTCAAAGGTAGAAGTTTTAGTAGCAAGATACACAAAAGCGGGTATGGATAAAAAAATTCAAACAAAACTTAGAACTATAATAAGAAAAATCAACAATAACACTTTGGATGAAAAAGCTATAAGAGATGAAATTTCAGACATATCAGATTTATTATATGAAGCATTCCTAGCTTTACCCAAAGAAGAATTAGCTTTACTTCAGGTTAAAGGCTTTGATGAAAGTGTTATGAGTACTAAAAACTATACTAAAGTATATGATGATATAAAAATTGCACTTAATAATATTTTACAAAATTATGATGGTTTTAATTTAAATAGCATAGATGCTTTACAAAATGTTTATTTGGATATTTTTGAAGCAAGTGGTATGGAAAGTAAAATTGGTGCTATTGATAGTGCTTTAAAATTAAAAATAGAAAGTTATTTTTCAAAAGGTGTTGCACTTATTAAAGCAAGTGCTTCTAAAGAAGAATTAAAACAGAATTTTGATGAGCTTGGTGCATTAATTGAAAATTCTTTGGATAAAATTCAAGAATCTTCACCTATGTCTTTATTTATATGGGCTTTGGGTATTATCTTAAGAGAAGGTTTAGAGGCTTTAATCATTGTTGTAGCCATAGTTTCATATTTAGTTCAAAGTGGCAATAAAAAGCGTTTAAGTATAGTATATTCAGCACTTTGGAGTGGAGTATTTTTAAGTTTTGTAACTGCATTTTTTATTTCATGGATTTTTAAAGAACAAGCAGGGCAAAGTAGAGAATTTTTAGAGGGCATTACTATGCTTGTGGCTGTTGCATTACTATTTTATGTCGGTTTTTGGCTTTTATCAAATGCGCAAAATAAAAAATGGGCAAATTATGTAAAAACTCAAGCAGTTGAAGCTATCTCAAATAATTCAGCAAAAACTTTATGGTTTAGTGTGTTTTTAGCTGTATACAGAGAAGGTGCTGAAACTATTCTTTTTTATCAAGCTTTATTATTTGATGCAAAAACAAGCACAGATTATAGTTTTATATTTATAGGATTAGCTAGTGGATTAATTATACTTATAATACTTTATTATTTATTAAAAGCTGGTGCTTTAAAAATACCAGTAAAACAATTTTTCTATATAACTTCATACATTATTTTTTATATGGTCTTTGTCTTTACAGGCAAAGGCATTGGTGAGCTCATAGAAGCCAAGGTTATTACACCAAGCTTACTTCCTTTTGATTTTGAAGGAATTTTATGGCTTGGAATTTATCCTTACTATGAGAGCATTATACCTCAGTTTATGGTTTTAATCTTACTCATTATGGGTATTTTTATAACAAAGCAAATTTCAAATAAAAGGGAAAAAATATGAAAAAAACTTTATTAAGTTTAGGTGCAGCAGCTAGTATTTTAGCTAGTTCAGTTTTTGCAGCAGAGGTACCAATTGGCGATCCTTATGAGTTAAATGGTATGGAAATAGCAGCTGTTTATTTGCAGCCAATCGAAATGGAACCAAGAGGGATTGATCTTGCAGCAAGTTTAGCAGATATTCACCTTGAAGCAGATATTCATGCATTAAAGGGTAATAAAAACGGCTTTCCAGAAGGTTTTTGGATTCCTTATTTAACTATAGCTTATAAGCTAACTAATCTTGACAATGGTAAAGTAAAAACAGGAACTCTTATGCCTATGGTAGCAGATGATGGCCCTCACTATGGTGCAAATTTAAAAATGGATACAGGCATAGGAAACTATGAGTTAGTATTTTTAATAGAAAGCCCAGAAAAACAAGGTTTTGGACGCCATGTTGATAAAGAAACAGGTGTTGGTAAATGGTTTGAGCCATTTTCAGTTAAATACAACTTTAAATACACAGGAAAACCTAAGTGATTTTTTCCCTAGCTTTTTGCTAGGGTTTATTTATAAAATTATTGATTTTATAAATAAATTCTATCAAAGAAGAGCCCATGTCGATTTATTTTGTACATTTTTTTGGAGTATTTTTTTCTTACGCACTTTTAAGTGCTTTATTTTTTTATAATCTAAAAAATTCTTTAGTGTTTAAACTTGCTTTTGTGGGTTTTGTTTTTTCTTATTTTGCTTTTTTTATTAGCGCTAAAACACTAAGTTATGATTTGTTGTATTTTTCTAATGATGTTTTATTTGTTTTATTGTTTTTAAGTGTTATCATTTTTTCTTTTATAAAAAATAATTTTTTAAAAGAAAAAATTCAAGCAATATTGCTTTTTTTATTATCTTTTGCTTTTGGTATAAAATACTTACATATTTCTATCGACTTTCCTATATTAAGCACTAATTTTTTAGATTCTTTAGCGATTAGTTCTTTTGGGCTTATTTTGCTTGCTTTTGTGATGTGTTTTGGGGTTTATCTTTTTACAAGATGGCTAAGGGAATTTAAATTTAAATTTTTAAATTTATTTTTACTCATTATCGTGATTTTTTATCTAAATGAAGCTTTAGCGCAAATTTTATTGCACCTTATGAGAGAAGGTGTGATAGAAACAGAAAGTTTATATTTAAGCTATGTGGCAAAAAGTGTATATTATGCTAAATTCTATACATATATATGGTTTTTATTGCTAGGAATTTGTATAGTTTTAGCTTTAAAGCAAAGAGTGAGTGAAAACAGCAAGAAAAAAGATTTTGATATAGAATTTAGAAAAAATCAAGCAAAAAATTCAACTATAACTAATTTTAGTGCAAGTATTTTTAGTGCTATGATTTTAAGTCTTTGTATTTTTCTCTTTTATGACTTGCATGCTTCAAGACCAATCACCATAGACGAGCCAACCTATGTAGAGCCAAATGAAAATAATGAATTTGTTTTTGATGTGGCAATATTAAGAGATAATAACTTACATCGCTTTGCTTATATTAGCGATGAGGGTAAAGTGGTAAGATTTTTCTTGATTAACAAAAGAGAAGATAAAGACTCTCCAGTAGCAGTTTTTGATGCTTGTAGTATATGTGGAGATATGGGGTATGTTAAAAAAGGTGGAGAGTTAATTTGTATTTCATGTAATGTTAGAATTTTCTTACCAAGTGTAGGTAAGGCAGGTGGGTGTAATCCTATCCCTATGAAATATAAATTTGAAAATGGTAAAGTTATCATACCTTTTTCAGAAATTTTAGATGGGGTAAATTTTTTCACTCAAGTAGTAGAAAAGAAAGTTTATGATCCTATTGATCATACCGAGCTTATTAACTTAAAAGCACCAAGATCTTATGTTTATAAAGGAAGAACATATTTTTTTGCTAATGAAAAAAATTATGAAGAGTTTAAAAACGATCCTTTAAAATACATTGATATGAATAAATCTTCAAAATATAGAATTCATAATTTATTAGGAAATGACTATGCAAGTTAAGATTGTAAAAAACTCTATTTTTCAAAATAAAATCCAAAAATCTCTAGCCTTACTAACGATTTTTTTAGCTACTTTACTTATGGCTACTATGTTAAATCTTACTTTGGGTATAGGTAATGAAATTACAAAAGAATTAAGAAGTTATGGATCAAACATTTTAGTTTTACCTAAAGGTGCAAGTTTGAGTGTAGAAGTGGGTAATAAAATTTATGAGCCTTTGAAAAATCAAAATTTTTTAGAAGAAAACAAGCTCCATACTATAAAAGAAATTTTTTGGAGAAATAATATCAATGCCTTTGCGCCATTTTTAGATACTCAGGTAAAAATTCAAACTCCAAATGCAAATTATGAAAATATCTCTTTAGTGGGAACTTATTTTGATAAGGCTATAAAGATTCAAGATGATGATGATTTTTATGCAGGTATTAAAGAATTATACAAATATAGTCAAATCAAAGGAAATTACCCAAAAGATGATAGTTTAGATGAAATAATGCTAGGAATAGATTTAGCACAAAAGTATGATTTAAAAATAGATGATGAAATCACCCTTGTGCAAAATGATCAAATTTTTAAAGTAAAAATTGTTGGTATTATGGATTTAACTCAAGCTTTTTCAAATAAAATCATTACTTCTTTACTTTTAGCACAAAAGCTTTCTAAAAAAGAAGGTTTATTCTCAAAAGCAGAAGTTTCAGCTTTGACTATACCTGAAAATGATTTAGCACAAAAAGCAAGACGCGATGTAGATAGTCTTGATCAGCTTGAGTATGATCAGTGGTATTGCACTGCTTATGTAAGTTCTATTGCCTATCAAATTGCAGAAGATTTTAAAGGTGCAAGCACAAAAGTAGTGAGTGCGATTTCAGATGCAGAAAGTTTGATAGTATCTAAAATTCAATCTTTAATGGCAGTAGTTAGCATTATATGCTTAATCGTAGCTTCCATAGCCATATCATCTTTAATGAGTGCGGATATTTTTAGAAGAAAAAGTGAAATAGGGCTTTTAAAAGCTTTAGGTGCTAGCACTTTGCAAATTTATATGATTTTTGCGTTAGAAGGGGTTGTGGTAGCTTTAGTTGGGGCTGTTTTGGGCTTTGCTTTTGGTATAGGTATGTCAGAGATTATCGCTTTGAGTATATTTGAACATACCATTGAAATTTCTTGGATTATCCTACCAATTTGTTTATTTTTTGCAGTGCTTATAGTATTTTTAGGATGCTTGTTTTCTATCAAAGGAATTTCTAAACTTTCTACTTCAGAGGTTTTATATGGGAAATAATTTTTTTATGCAAGAGGTTTTTAAATCTCTTATTTTTTCTTATAAAAGAGTTTGTATTATTTTTATAGCTGTGTTTATGGGTGCTATGGTAAGTGCTTCGTTTTTTAATATTTATTTTGATATTGACACAAAATTGTCCAAAGAATTAAAAGCTTATGGAGCTAATTTTATCATCACGCCAAAAGATGATGAGTTTTTAAGCATGGATGAATTTAATCAAGCCAAAGAAAACTTGAAAGCAAAGGCTTTAACCCCATTTTTATATGGTTTTTATAATCTTGAAAGTTCAAGTGCGGTAGTTGTTGGGGTTGATTTTGCAAATTTAAAGCTTACCAAGCCTTTTATGGAGGTTTTAAAAGGAAGCTTTTCTTTGAGCGATTTTAGTGAAGATAGTGCCTTTGTGGGGGCTGATTTAGCTAAACAATTAGAGCTTAAAATAGGACAAGAATTGCAAATTTATAACCCAAGTATATCTAAAATAGTCAAAGTAAAAATCAAAGCTATTTTAAGAAGCAATGATGAGCAAGATGGGGTTTTAATCATCTCTTTAAAAAAAGCTCAAGAGTTAGCAGCTAAAGAAGTGATAAATTATGCTCAAGCTATTTTACTAGGTGATTATGAAAGCTTAGATCAAAAAGCAAAAGAACTTAGCAAGGCTAATGTAGAAGCCAAAGTCATAGCTTCAGTATCCATTAGTGAAGGTGTGATTTTAGAAAAGATCAAGGCTTTGATGGCTTTGATTAGTTTAACTATTTTGCTCATTAGTTCTTTGAGTGTAAATACCACTCTTAGTGCAGTGATTTTTTCAAGAAAAAAAGAAATAGCCTTGCACCTTGCACTAGGAGCTAAACATAAAGAAGTTATTAAACTTTTTGGAGCTGAAGTGTTTATTTTAAGCTTGAGTGCGAGTTTGCTCGGCGCTTTTTGTGGATATTTTTTGGCAAATATTTTTGGGTATTTGATTTTTAATGCAAGTATAGATTTTAGATTGCTTTCAGTGTTTTTTGCGGTACTTGTTTCTTTGGTATTTGCATTTTTTGCAAGTATCTTACCGCTAAAAAAAGCCTTAAAAATCAATGTTTGTGAAAATTTAAAGGGTGAGTGATGAAAAATATTATAAAAATTTCAAATTTAAATCGTAATTTTAATGAAGTTAAAGCTTTGCAAAATATCAACCTAGAAGTAAAGCAAGGCGAATGGCTAGCCATTATGGGCCCATCAGGTTCAGGTAAATCAACACTTTTAAATATACTTTCTTTAATGGATACTCAAAGTAGTGGGGAGTATTTTTTAGATGATAAAGAAGTTGGAAATTTAAGTGAAGAAGAAAAAAGCGTAATTAGAAGAGAAAAAATAGGTTTGATTTTTCAACAATTTCATTTAATACCTTATTTAAATGCTTTAGAAAATGTCATGCTAGCTCAGTTTTATCACTCAAGTATAGAACAAAAAGACGCTATAATGGCACTAGAAAAAGTAGGGCTTTCACACAGACTTACGCATTTACCTAGCCAATTAAGTGGCGGGGAGCAACAAAGGCTATGTATAGCAAGAGCTTTAGTGAATGATCCTGAAATTTTATTAGCAGATGAGCCAACTGGAAATTTAGATGAGGCAAATGAAAAAAATATTCTAGAGCTTTTTTGTAAATTAAAACAAGATGGTAAAACCATAGTTTTAATCACTCACAATCCAGACTTAGCTACTTTTGCTGATAGAACTATCATTTTAAGCCATGGAGTGATGAAAAGTGAAAATTAAAAGTATAATTTTAGCTTGTTTATGTTTAGTTTTTTTAAGTGCATGTTTTGAAAACAACAATAAAAATGGCGGCAAAGTAGGCTTAAAAGCACCAGAAATCGCAGCTAAAAATTTAGAAGGTGAGAAAATTAAACTAGCTGATTTTGATAATCTCATTGTTTTAACCTTTGTAGAGCAAGGTTGTGCATCTTGTTTAAAAGACTTACCACTCTTGGAAAAACTAGCTAACGAATACCCTAAAAAAATCACTATTTTAGCACTTGATTCTGTGGATAAGGGGAAAGATTTTGAAGAATTTGCTACAAAATATGATTATAAAAATATTATATTTTTGCAAGATGATTTAGATATATCATGGCAAAGATTTAACATTTTTGCAGTACCAACAACTTTTGTCATTAAAGATGGAGTTGTGCAAGATAAAATCATAGGAGAAAAACCATGGTCACAACTAAAAGCTTCTATTGCTTCTTGGCTTTAATAAGTATTTTTTTCTTTAGTGCATGCTCAAATAATGAATTTCAAACCTTAAATTCAAGTCAAAACTATACTTTTAAATACGATGGTTTTGAAAAAACCTTAAAAACACAAAATGCAAATCAAGCTTATGCTTTATTTTTTTTCACGCAAGATTGTGGTGCGTGTAATGTACAAATTCCGATGCTAAATGAACTTTATAAAGAAAGAAATTTTCCTATTTTAGCGGTGTTAAATGGAGCTAAATCAAAAGAAGAAGCCCAAAAAATTCTTTTGGAAAAAAAGTTAAATTTACCACTTATGTATGAAGCTAAAGCAAGCTCATTTTTGTCTAAGGCTGCGGGTGGAATTTATGGTGTGCCTGTGATAGTTTTTTATGATGAAAAAGGCAAGATAAATGAAAAATTCATCGGACTTACTCCAAAAAGTGTTTTAGAAAATAAAATTAAATTTTTACAATAACTACTGCTAACTTTTTTAAGTTTATTTTTAATTAAAAAATAAAATTTGCAATTATTTTTTTTAAGTGATTTTTTATGTACTCTAAAATGCAAATATATTGTTAATGTTATTGATAGGCTGTATGTTGATTGTTTGGTATGTTACAAAAATACCCAATTAAAATAATTAACCTAAAAGCCTATAAGCAAGCATTTTGATAATTTTTTTCAAAATGAGATATTTTATATCTTATTCTTAATTTAAGCTTAAATTTATATGCATAGCAGTAGTATAACTTTTTTATGAAAATATAAAATTTCTAGGAGGTATTTTAAATACCATGAAAAGATTATTTTTTAGTTTAAACCTTAGGGGGGGGGATATTGTTCAGTCATATTTTGAGAAAATATTGCATGATATTAAAATTTTTCTTACTCACTATATTTTCCTTAAACTCTTTAGAAGCTGCCACCCAGGCAAATTATGATAAAACTTCTAATGCTTATATTATTAAACAGCACAAATTTAATAATAATGATGTTTATGATTATAATCTTGATACATATAAACTTTTAAGTGGTAAAAACTTCTATGGTCAAATGGCTAGCAATAAAAATCTTTCAAATATTACTTTAATCTATGATAATCCTAAAGATAAGGCTCATTTGAATTTAAATAAATTAGCCTTTAGACAGCATATACTCACTCCAAGTATTAAAGAAGATATTTTTGTAGTTAATGGTTTTCATAGTTTTAGTTCGGTTAATACCGCTTTAAATCAATTAAGCTATATACCTTTTTTAGTTTCAGCCTATACCTTTAATGCAAAAGCAAATAATAATACTCTAGTATTAAAAGCAGGGGAATTATCTTCAGTATATTATTTAAAACCTACCGATAAAGAAGTAATTAATCCTAAAGCTAGTGGCTTAGATAATAAATATAATTTTTTAATCACTCCAGCCATAGCAAGAAAAGGTGAAGCAAGTAATAATACTTTAAATTTCTTAAAAGATGCCTATGTGGATATGGGTGTTGAAAACACCTATACCTTACCTTTAAATGGTGCTCCTTATATTTTAGGTGCTTTTGGGGTTGATGCTAATACTAATAACAATACTGTTATTTTAAATAGCGGCTCTAAGATAGACTTTCATACTACTCCTTATAAACAAAGCACTTTAGGGGATAATATTTTTGATGAGAGAATGACTCATGTGGTAGGAGCTTATACTTATAATGGCAATGCTAAAAATAATAAGGTTATTATAGATGGAGCTTCTTTATTAGTCCATGGTCCAAGTGGAGCATATTCAACATCAGCTGCTACTCACTTAGGAGGAGCTTTTGTAGATGTAAATAACAATCAAAGCTATGAAGTAAGCAATAATAGTGTAATTATTAATGATTTAAAACTAGATTTAAGAGTGGATACTAAAAATACTCCATTAGCATACAATGCTATTTTAGTAGGAGCAGTTTATGGGGGTAGGATTATAGAAGGTAATGCATATAGAAATGTTATTATTATTAAGGATTTACAAACCTTATTAGCATTAAATACCAATATAGAAGTAAAAGCACTCTTAGACTTTTATGCAGGTATAACTAATAATGGTATGGCTAATGATAATGTTATTTATATGAATTTGAAAAAGCCATTTGAAATCAATTTTAATTTTACCGGTAAAGATGAAATCAATCTTTATGGCGGGGTAGCTACTAAAGGAGCTAGTAGAAATAGTATAAATATAGAAGGAAGTATTACTCAAGGAGTAACAGATAAAAAAAGATATGATAAGATTAATATTATTGCTGCGCAAACTCTAAGCTCTAAAGCAAATAATAATAGTATTAATATCAGTAATTCTAATTCTGATATTCCTATGTTTTTATATGCAGTTATGTCTGAAGATGGTAAATATTATGCAAGTAGTGCTAATGCTAATAGTATAGTTTTAGATAATGTAAAATCAGGTAGAAACCTCACTGCTATTATAGAAGCTGATAATTTAGAAAAAAACACTATAAAATATAATATGGTGCAATCTTTATCTAATGCTTCTAATATAGATAAAGGTTCTAAAATCATTTTAAGAGCTAATGAAAATGCTAATGATAATACTTTAAATATTAAAGATTATTCAAGTGCAGCTAGTTCTAATGTATATATTATTAATGCAAAAAATGAAAGCGCTAATAATACTTTTATCTTTGATAATTTAGCCCTAGGTACAGCTTCTGATAAAAGAGAAGGGGAAATAATAATTAGTGCAGGTATAGCTAAGAATACTCATGATAATTATACTCATATAAATAATTTAAATATAGATGAGTATAAAGATGATTCTACTATCATCATAGCAGCTTCTGGAATATATAGTGAAAATGATAAAAGCTATAATAATACTTTATACTTAAGCGGTAATACTAATATTTTTAACAATACCAATATAGAAGTATTAGCAGGAAGTTTTTTACAAACTAAAAAAGATAATAACTTTGTATCAAAAGTTCTAACACATAAAAATGGTACTAATAATCATTTAGTATTAAATACAAATATAAAAGCAAATACTATTAATAACTTTGATCATTATAGCTTTATCTTAAAAGATGATACTAAAGCTTATTTAAATGCTAAAGAAGCTATTCATCTTTCTAAAGATAGTTCTATTAATGTATATACTAACAATAATGTAAAAAATAAAAGCTTTATTTTAATGCAAAGTGAAAAAGGCTTTGTAAATGCAAATAATAAACACTTAAATCAAAAAGACTTACAAAGCTTATTAGAAACTATCACTAAAAACAATCAAAGCTTACATAAAAACATCAAAGCAAAAGTTCAAAAAGCTAAATACACTCTAAGTGTAAGTAAAGATGCAAAAAGCATAGTAGTGAATTTAAATTAAAAAAATAATACACAAAAAGGAGCCAACATGAAAAAACTATCAAATCACATCATACTCTCAGGCATAACTGTATCAATGCTATTTTCTCCACTAATGGCTTTACCTAGTGGAGGTAAATTTACTCATGGGACTAGTGGTAGTATAACTTCTGGCAATGGTCATATGCAAATTAATGGTAATGGAACAAATTCAGTCATACAATGGGGTGGTGGTTTTAGTATAGGTAAGGGTGAAAGTGTAAATTTTAATGGAAGCAATAAAAACTACCTAAACATTGCTCATGGGACAAGTAAATCTACCATAGAAGGTGTATTAAATGCAAAAGGTAATAATGTCTTTTTAATCAATCCTAATGGAGTAATCATTACTAAAACAGGAACTATCAATGCTAATCGCTTTGTGGCTTCGACTTCGTCAATGGGTGATGAGGATATACAAAAGTTTGCAAAGATGCAAAAATTTGATGATGGATTAACTTTTTCACCGGTGTTTAAACCACAAAAAGCAGGCAATGTAGTTAATATGGGTAATATTAATGCTAATGATGTATTACTTATAGGGAATAAGGTCTTATTATATGGAACTTTTGATATTAAAAGTAAAACTTTTAATCAAATTGCAGCTTTAGATAAAGATAAAAAAACAAATATATATTTAGTTGGGAATGAAACTCATGCTGATATTGCTACCTTAAATAATATAGATAAGTTGCATATAACTGCTAAAGATGAAGGTTCTTTATATTTAGGTGCTACGGGATATTATTATAATCCATCTTCTTTTAAAAGTTTTAATTACAAACAACAAGATTATGATAATGCTTTAGATGAAACTGGAAGCAAAATAGAAGTAAAGCATAATAATGAAAAATTTTTAAATAATAAATTTATAGGTATAAGTTCTGATGTGGATTGGTGGCATTTTGCTAAAGGATGGAATGAAAATAAAAGTGATTTTAGCAAAAATATCGAATATAGACTTACTAATAATATAAATTTTAAAGGCAATCAAGGCAAAGGCGAAGAAGGAAAAGATTGGCAAAACTATGCTAATTATTGTATAGATGGTCTTGGTTGTACTTCTATGATGATTGGTGATAATAAAAATCCTTTTACTAAAACATTTGATGGCCAAGGATTTACTTTAAAAAATATTAATATAGAGGCTAACAATAAAAATTATGTTGGTATTTTTGGAAATTTAAGTAATGGGGCTAATATAAAGAATTTCAATGTAGATTATATGAATGGTAATGTTAAAGCAAATACGACAAATTATATTCTTTATACAGGTGGTGTTGTCGGACTTATAGAGCAAGATGCTAAAGTTGAAGACATTGTTTTAAAAAATATCAATGAAATTATAGGCAATGGTAAAGATTATGCTTATGTTGGAGGTTTTGTTGGGGATATTGTTGATGTAGCTAATTTCGATTCTCTACCTATGATAAAAAAGGGCAAAAAATATGAATTACCATCAATACAAAGTAGTAAATTTAAAAATATTACAATTTTAAATATAAACGGTATTCAGGCAAAAAGTGAAGAAGCTTCAAAAGTAGGCGGATTTAGTGGAGCTGTTTATTCCTCCTCACTGAGTCAAAATTCTAGATATGATTTTAATAATATTTTTTTAAATCATATTGGTTATATAGGTGCGGTAACGGATAAAGCAAGTGCTAAATCAGGAGGATTTGTCGGAGAGATTATAAATGTATACAAAAAAAACGAAACTCCAACTTATAATAGCTTTACAGATATTTCTTTAAATGATATAGGATTGATTCAATCTTATAACAAAGGAACATATGATCATTATTTAAACAGCTCTCATGATTTTGAGCAGGATGATTCTTTTGCTAGTGGATTTGCTGCAAGTGCTAGTGGAAATTATTTTGCCGGTATAACTTTAAATAATATAAAAACAATTCAAAGTATATCCAAAGACAAAGCTGAACTTAGCTATTCTTCTGGTTTTACGGCAATATCTGGGTCGAATTACTTTCACAATATTATTTTAAATAATATTGGAGAAATTATTGCTGAAGGAACAGGACATAATAAAGATGGAGCAACAATAGCAACTGGCTTTGTAGGTATGTATAATCCTTTTGATGATTTTTATAATATTTATATTTTTTATACACCTCAATCAAAAATCACAGCATTTCAATTAGAAAAAATTGCAGTAACTGGGTATTTTGATATTGGAGCAAATGATAAAAATCAAAAAACCCATGAAAATATTTTTATGTGGGCGCCTAAAAATTTTTTACAAGGAAAGCATTCTCCGCATATAAAATTTAGTGTGAGAGAATACAGCGATCAAACGCAAGCTTATAAAGAATATAAACAAAAATTGTTAGAATACTCTAATAAGCAATTTTTAAAAGACAATCATAATTATCTTACTTTTGCTTTAAATGAGAAAAAAGATGAACTTAAAGAAGCTTTAGAATTAGATTTAAATGCTATTTTAAACAAAGAAGCTATGCTTTTCAAAGATGATTCTTTTCAAAGTAGTATTGAAAATTATGCTATTAATGATATTGCAAGTCAATATTATAAATTTTATATTAGCTCGCTAGATGATATGCTTAAAGAAAAAGATTATAAACAGATGAGTGAAGATGAGAAAATTGATTTTGTGTCTAAGTATTTTTTAAAAGATAATGAAAACAATAAGGAAGAAGCTTTGAAGATAGTTCAGAGTTTGGAATTTATAGATGCTTATCAAGAAAATGGTTTAAAGGGTGCTAATAAAGAAAAAATTTATCAAAATGAAACTTTTGAAAAATTGTTAGATAATACTGCTAATGTGATTTCTAAAAAAGATTTTATATTCGCTTTATTAAAGAAAGATTTGAAAGATTTTCTTGATAAATCTATAATACTAACAAATCAACTACAAGAAATAAAAACAAAAATTCAAGAAAATGAAAGAGAATATAATGCTTTAGCTAGTAGTGAAAATATTGATTTCAAAAAAATCAATATTTTGGCAGAAAATATTAGCAAATTAAATCAGCAACAAAAAGATATTGTTTCTCAATTGGATATTAGCCCTATAAAAAATAAAATAGAATATACTATCTCAAAAGGAGGTTTTGAAATAATAGGAGATGTTAAGCAAGATATATATACGCCAAAATTAGCACAGCTTGCATTGCAACACGCGAAAAAAGAAATTCCGTGGACAGAACTTCAACCAAGCACTCCAGTGAAAAAAGAAATTCCGTGGACAGAACTTCAACCAAGTACTCCAGTGAAAAAAGAAAAATCTAAAAAAGATTTACCTTTTATAGAAAATAATATTTATTTATCAACTAGCGATAATTTGAAATCAGATGGTGGACTTGTGATAAAAAAAATTAGAAAAGAAAAAGATGTAGATAAGGCTGTCACGAGAAAAAGAGCAGTAACTTGCATAGTTAATGATGGATTTAAAACTATGAATCCTTGTGTAGTAAGTGATATATAAAATATAAATACTAGGTTATCCTAGTATTTATAGTTGTAGATATTATTGAAATTTACTATTGATCAATTCTTAAATTACAATTAATCTAAATCAAGTGTTATTATAAATTAAGGTAAAATCATGAAAAAACTTTCTCTTTGTATTATAGCAATTAGCTCTTTAGTCTATGCTAATAATGGAAGTATCACCATAGCTAAAAATGATATAGAAAAGGTTATAGAACTATCCCCTGATAGAAATCTCCCTCAAAACAAAGCTATCAAAGAAAATCTAAAAACCAAAGATGATTATAAAAAAACTCAAGAAGCTAAAAAAGACTTTGAAGAAAAAAAGAAAGCCTTAAAAGAAAAATTTAATCAAGAAGATAAAACTAATGAGGAAACTAACAATCAAACTAATAATAACACTACCAACCTAAATAACCAAATTAACACTAACACAAACAATGACAAAGCTAACACTAACTCTAGTATAAATAATCAAACAAACAATAATTCTAATTCAACTAATAATAGCTTTAATACCAATAATGCTTCAAACAATCATAGTTTTAATAACAACACTACCAAATTAAACAATCAAACCAATACCAACAATAATACAAGTAACCCAAATAATCAAACAAACAATAGTTCTAATAATAACTCTACTAACTCAAGTAATCAAACTAATACTACCACTACTAAAGAAGTAATAACCAAATACAAATTTATTATCACTAATGAAAACACTAGCTTTGAAAAGCTAGGTATTAAAGAAGAAGATTTACAAATACTCATTAGTGAGTTTAGCACTAGAAAATTTAGCTTGCAAGATTTACAAGATATATCTAATATTATTGCTTATTATTTCCAAGTTAATGGCTATCCTGCTGCAACAGCTTATGTACCCCAACAAGAATTTGAAGATAGTGTACAAATAAACATAGCCTTAGGAACATTAGGTAAGTATATAATAAAGAATAAAACTACTATAAAAGATCATTTTATTGAAAGCAAGCTTAATGAAAGAATCAAAGGTAAAATCATCTCTACTAAATTAATAGAAGATAGTGTATATAAAGTCAATGAAATGTATGGCATTCAAACCCTAGCAGGTTTACAAGCAGGAGGGAATGTAGGAGAAACTGATATAGTTATAGAAGTAGTTCCTGATACTAAGGCTAATGTATTATTATATGCTGATAATTATGGTATTAAAAGTGCAGGGGATATTAGAGCTGGTATTAGTATGGGAATTAATTCTATACTTAATATGGGAGATTATTATAATTTTTACTTACAATCAAGCAATGAAAAACAAATTAACTATGGGGCTAGTTATACTTTCTTTTTAGGAAATTTAAAAATTACTCCAAGTGTATCAAAAGGAAATTATTCTTTAGGTGGAGATTATCAAGAAGTTGGCTTTAGTGGAATTTCAAAAAGTATAGGTATAGACTTTTCTTATCCTGTATGGATTAATACTAATTCATCTTTATACTTTACTTCAAGTATTTATCATAAAACTTTAAATGATAAAGCTTTCGCTTATACACCATTTTCATATATAGCAAATAAAAATTCTAATGTAGGTAGTATAGGTTTAGAAGGTTTATTTAGAGGATTTGAGAATAATACCTTAAGTTATAGTGCTAAGATAAGCATAGGTAAGGTTAATGATGATGGACTTTTTATAGAAGATAATTATTTTAAAAATGAAAGCAAAGGCTTTGGTTGGTTTAGAAAACTCAATGCTAGTTTGAATAATTATTATAGTATTAATGAGTATATTACTCATACTTTAAATATAAACTATCAAAAGGTATTAGGGAATTTTGAATTAGATTCTTCTGAAAGTTCATCTTTAGGTGGAGCTTATGGAGTAAGAGCTTATGATAATGGAGAAGGTAATGGAGATAATACCATAGTAGCTAACTTTGGTATAAGAATAAATATACCAAATACTAATTTTTATTTTACTCCTTTTTATGATGTAGGTTATGCTTGGTATGAAAAAGCTTCAGGGGATAGATTAGCAGATGAGCATTTTTTAGATGCTGTAGGCTTACAAATACTTTATAATAAAGCTAATGAGTATTATATAAAGCTTGATGCAGCAAGAGCAGTTCATCAGTATAAATATGATGATGAACATAGAATGAAATTGTATTTAAGTGGAGGGGTGTATTTTTAACTACACCGCTTTTATAATTAAACACCAAAGAAAATTTCAGGTTTTAATCTAAGCATTAAACAATATGCAGCCAAACTAGCTTGCTCTCTTGTATAGTTTCTATTGCCTTGTATATGAATGCATTCTTGTAAAAAGGTTCCATCTTTATACATAGCTCCTATGTAGATGGTGCCTGCTTTGGTATTTTTATCATTTTCTTCTCCAGCTACCCCACTAAGCGCTAAAGCAAAATCACAATTTGTGGTTTTAAAAACCCCTTTTAACATAAAATAAATACAACGATCAGAATATTCCCCAACACTTTCTAAAGTATCATTGCTCACCCCAAGCCAAGAATTTTTTAAACGATTAGAATAAGTGATCAAAGAACCCTCAAACACATTAGAAATTCCTGAATTTTCAGCAAATTTTGAAGCACAAAGTCCTGCGGTGCAACTTTCTGCAAAGGAAATTTTTAAGTTTTTTTCTAAAAGTTTTTTGGCTATAAATTTAATAGGATCATTTCCTAAAAATACTTTTCCTGCAAAAAGTTTGAAAACCCCTTTTAAAAATCCTTCTAGTTTTCCATATTGACTAGCGCTTGCTCTAATGCAAATGAGATTATCTAATAATGCACTTGAGCAAGTTTGAATTTCAAAAGAAGTAGTAAGTGTGCTAAGTAAGATATTTGCACTCATTTCATCTATATCTAAAAGACAAAAATACGCATAGTCAAGTTCAGGATTTTGCAAAATCAAAGGCAATTTTTGCTCTATATTTATATTTAATAAATTAATATGGCATTGTTCAAAAGAACTTAAAAAGGAATTTTTTTCACGCAAAGCTTTTGAAGGTACTAGGGTATCATTTTCTAAGATTAAAACATCATCATTTAAGGTTGCTATGATTTTAGCTATGGTTGCATAGTATTCGCTAATGCTAAAAATGGTTATATAGCTATATTCTTTAGAAAGTTTTTCAAGTAAAAAAGGAAGTTCTTTATCAGGTTTGTTTATAAATTTTAACTCATGAAGCTCTAAAAACTGCTTTTTGTATTCTTCTTGTATATAACGCATATAATTTTCATTAATAATAATTTCATTGCCTATAATGATGATGAGATGTTTCATGATTTTCCTTTTTTTATTGCGATTATAACAAAAAAATAAGTGCAAATTAAAAGTATTTTAAGTAGAATTTACTATTTTTAAATTTTTCAAGGTGGATTATATGGATTATAAAGATACGCTATTGCTTCCAAATACGACTTTTGCAATGCGTGCAAATTTAGCAGAGCTTGAGCCTAAGCGTTTTAGCAAGTGGTTTGAAAACAACTATGCTTATGAAAAAATGAAACAAAAAAGACAAGGAATAAGCGAGAGTTTTACTTTACATGATGGCCCTCCTTATGCTAATGGACATTTGCATATTGGCCATGCTTTAAATAAAATTTTAAAAGATATCATCATCAAAATGCATTATTTTCAAGGTAAAAAAGTGCGTTTTACTCCTGGTTGGGATTGTCATGGTTTACCGATAGAACAGCAAGTTGAAGTTAAACTTAAAGATAAAAAGCAAAGTTTAAGCAAAAAAGAAATTCGTGAGTTTTGCAGAGAGCATGCGAGAGAATTTGTAAATATCCAAAGAGATGAATTTAAGTCTTTGGGTGTGATTGCTGATTGGGATGAGCCATACTTGACTATGAAAAATGCTTTTGAGGCAGATATTTACAAAGCTTTATGTAAAATCGCTAAAAAAGGACTTTTGCTAGAAAGAAGTAAGCCTGTTTTTTGGAGCTGGGCTGCTAAGAGTGCATTAGCAGAAGCTGAAGTAGAGTATGAAGACAAAGAAGATTATTCTATTTTTGTAGCTTTTGAGCTTGATAAAACTTCCCTTGAAAAGCTAGGTGTAAAAAAAGCTAAAGCAGTCATTTGGACTACCACGCCTTGGACTTTACCGGCAAATCAAGCTATATCTTTAAATCCAAATGAAAAATATGTTATCACTGAAGAAGGTTATATTTTTGCTAAAGCCTTGCTTGAAAATATGATTAATAAAAACTTCACTCAAGGAAAAATTCAAAAAGAACTTTTAGGTTCTGAATTTGAAAATTTAAGTGCTATTAATCCACTTAATCAAAGAAAATCCACTCTTATTTTAGGCGATCATGTTTTAATGGAAGGTGGAACAGGGCTTGTACATACTGCACCAGGTCATGGTGAGGATGATTATTATGTGTGCTTAAAATATGGCATTGAAGTGATTATGCCAGTAGATGATGGTGGGTGTTATGATGAAACACTAAGAGCTAAAGGGCTTTTGCCAGAGCATTTATTAAATGAGTTTATAGGACTTCATATTTTTAAAGCAAATGAGCGTATTTTAGAATTGCTTGGCGAAGCTTTGCTTGAAAGTTCTAAATTTATACATTCTTATCCATTTTGTTGGAGAACACATAAACCGGTTATTTATAGAGCCACAAAACAATGGTTTATCTTAATGGATGAGAAAAAATTAGATGGAAAATCTTTAAGAGAACTAGCACTAGAGCAATTAAATAATGTGAAATTTTACCCAGAAAGTGGGGTAAAAAGACTTAGTTCTATGATAGAAAATCGCCCTGATTGGTGTATATCAAGACAAAGAGATTGGGGTGTGCCTATCGCATTTTTTAGAGATAAAAACACCAAAGAAGTGATTTTTGATGATGATGTTTTAGATCATTTGGTGGGAATTTTTGAAGTAAATGGAGCTGATGCGTGGTGGGATTTAGAAATAAAAGATTTATTACCGCCAAATAGCAAATATGATCCAAATAATTTAGAAAAAGTTTATGATATTTTAGATGTTTGGTTTGATAGTGGTAGCACTTGGGAAGCAGTATTAAACTCAGCAAGATATGATGCAGGAGAATATCAAGCTTCAATGTATCTTGAAGGAAGTGACCAGCACCGTGGATGGTTTCAAAGCTCACTTTTAATTTCTACTGCTATCAATCACAAAACCCCATATAAAAACATACTTACTCATGGCTTTACCGTAGATGAAAAGGGTCAAAAAATGAGTAAATCTAAGGGTAATGTGATTTTACCTCAAAATGTAGCTAAAAATTATGGGGTAGAAATTTTAAGACTTTGGATAATGCTTAGTGATTATTCAACGGACTTAAAAATTTCAGATAATATCTTAAAACAAGTAAGCGAGCAGTATAGAAAGATAAGAAATACTATAAGATTTTTACTTGCAAATACTAATGATATGGAATTTTTAGAAACAAAAAATTTCACACTTTTAGATAAGTGGATTTTAATGCGTGCAAAAGTTGCTTTTGAAGCATGTGAAGCTGCTTTTGAAAAATATGAATTTGCAAAAGGCTTTAGTGTGCTTTTAAATTTCTTAAGTGCGGATTTAAGTGGAATTTACTTAGATGTGTGCAAAGACAGATTATATTGTAATGCAAAAGATGATACAAAAAGAGTAAGCGCGCAAAGTGCCATGGTGTTAATAGCTAGAAAACTTTTTGCGCTTTTAGCTCCAAGTTTAACTTATACCATAGATGAAGCTTTAGAACATGCAAATGTGGCCATTAAAGAAAATGCTAAAGATGTTTTTGATTTGGTATTAAAAAATGGCTTTGATTATGAGTATAAAATCGAAGATGATTTATTTATAAAATCAAGAGAAAAATTCTTTGAACTTGTTGATGTATTAAAAAAAGACAAAATCATCAAATCAACCTTAGAGTTAAGCTTGCAAACAAGTGCAAATGAGCTTTTGAGTGAAGATATTGAAGAAGTAGCTGATTGGTTTATGGTAAGCTCAGTAGAAAGCTTAGATGATAAAGAAACTTTGAGTGAGTTTAAAATAGATGATCATAGTTTTAAAATAGTGCGTTCTTTATTGCACAAGTGTCCAAGATGTTGGAAATTTTTAGCAAAAGAAGAAGAATGTTTATGTCCAAGATGTAATAGTGTGGAAAAAGCAAAAAATGTTTGAGCAAGCTTTACCTTTTAGCGTGGTAGTGATTACTTTATTGAGCTTTTTATTTATCACGCTTTTTTTGTTTTATTTGGTTAAAAAATTTAAGGATAAATAATGGTAACTTTAAAAGAAGCTTTGAAATTTTCAAATGAAGAATTAGAAAATCTAAAAAAAGAATTAAATGAAAAAGCATATCAGCAAAAGCATTTGGGTGCTTATGTAGAGCAATTTTTAAATAAAGACTTAAGCACTTCAGGCACTGGCGTACCAGTAGCTATAAAAGATAATATTAGTGTAAAAGATTGGGAGTTAACTTGTGGTTCTAAAATTTTACAAGGCTATGTAGCTCCTTATGATGCAAGTGCTATTGTAAATTTACGCAAAAATAATTTTGCTCCATTTGGAAGATGTAATATGGATGAGTTTGCTATGGGAAGTACGAGCGCGACTTCTTTTTATGGTAAGACTTTAAACCCACTTGATAATGCCAAAGTCCCAGGTGGAAGTAGTGGAGGGAGTGCTGCTGCAGTTGCTGCGGGGATAGCTTTGGCAAGTTTGGGTTCAGATACAGGTGGTTCGGTAAGACAGCCTGCTGCTTTTTGTGGTTGTGTTGGGTTTAAGCCAAGTTATGGAAGAGTTAGCAGGTATGGTTTAGCAGCGTATTCTTCAAGCCTTGATCAAATCGGAGTTTTAACGCAAAATGTTGAAGATGCTGCGATTTTATATGATGCTATTGCAGGTTATGATGAAAAAGATAGCACAAGTGCAAACATAGCTTTTGAACCAACCGCGCCAAAACTAAATGCAAATAAAAAGCTAAAAATAGCTGTGATTAAAAACTATATAGAACAAACTAATGATGATGTAAAACAAGCCTTATTAAAAACCATAGATATGTTAAAAGCAAATGGCCATGAGATTGTATATAAAGACTTAATGGATTCTACATTCGATGTTGCAGCTTATTATATCATAGCAGCGGCTGAAGCAAGTGCAAATTTAAGCCGTTATGATGGCGTAAGATATGGTAGAAGAAGCGAAAAATGTGACAATCTTAGCCAAATGTATGTAAATAGTAGAAGCGAGGGCTTTGGAGAGGAAGTAAAAAGAAGAATTTTACTAGGAACCTTTGTTTTAAGTAGTGGCTATTATGATGCATACTACATCAAAGCACAAAAGGCTAGAAGATTTATCAAGCAAAAATATGAAGAAATTTTAAACGATTGTGATTTGATTTTTATGCCAGTTGCTCCAAGCGTTGCTTTTGGTTTTAACGATATAAAAACTCCAGTGCAAATGTATTTAGAAGATGTATTTACTATTTCAGTGAATTTAGCAGGACTTGGTGGCATTAGTGTGCCAGTAGGAAAAAATGAAAATGGACTTAGTATTTCTGCTCAACTTATATGTAAAGCTTATGATGAGCAAACTTTATTAGATGGTGCTTTGAGCTTGGAAGAAATTATCAAAAACAAATAAAGGAAAAATTATGAAAATCATAAAACGCGCTTTGACTTTTGAAGATGTTTTACTAGTCCCTCAATATTCTGAGGTTTTACCTAAAGAAGTAGATATTAAAACAAGACTTACAAAAAATATCACCTTAAATATGCCTTTGATTTCAGCTGCTATGGATACAGTTACTGAACATAGAGCAGCTATTATGATGGCAAGGCTTGGTGGCATAGGGGTAATCCATAAAAATATGGACATAGCTTCACAAGTTAGAGAGATAAAAAGAGTTAAAAAAAGTGAAAGTGGCGTGATTATGGATCCTATTTATATAGGGCCTAAAGCAAGTGTTAAAGAAGCGCTAGAACTCATGGCTGAATATAGAATTTCAGGCGTTCCTGTGGTAGATGAGAATAAAATTTTAATAGGAATTTTAACTAATCGCGATTTAAGATTTGAAACTAACTTTGATAATTTAGTAGAAAATGTAATGACAAAAATGCCTTTAATCACTGCTAAAAAAGGCTCTACTTTAGATGATGCAGAAAGGATTTTCTCTACTAATAAAGTAGAAAAACTTCCAATCGTAGATGAAAATAATCGCTTAGAAGGTTTAATCACTATAAAAGATTTGAAAAAACGCAAAGAATATCCAAATTCAAATAAAGACGCCTATGGAAGATTAAGAGTGGCTGCAGCCGTGGGTGTGGGTCAGCTTGATCGCGTAAAGGCTTTAGTAGAAGCTGAAGTTGATGTTATAGTAATGGATAGTGCGCATGGGCATTCTAAAGGGATTATTGATACATTAAAAGCAATTAAGGCTGAATTTAATGTAGATGTGATAGTAGGAAATGTTGCAAGTGCTAAAGCAGTTAAAGATCTATGTGAAGCAGGTGCAGACGCTGTTAAGATAGGTATAGGACCTGGTAGTATTTGTACCACTCGTATTGTTTCGGGTGTGGGTGTACCTCAAATTTCAGCTATAGATGAATGCGCAATAGAAGCGAGTAAATACAGCGTGCCAGTAATCGCTGATGGGGGTATAAAATACTCAGGCGATATTGCAAAAGCTATCGCAGCAGGAGCAAGTAGTGTGATGATAGGTTCACTTTTAGCAGGAACTGATGAGAGTCCAGGTGAGTTATTTACTTATCAAGGAAGACAATATAAGAGTTATCGTGGCATGGGAAGCTTAGGTGCTATGCAAAAAGGTAGTTCAGATAGATATTTCCAAGAAGGTACAGCTCAAGATAAACTTGTACCTGAAGGTATTGAAGGTAGGGTGCCTTATGTAGGAAGTATAAAAAGTGTAGTACATCAACTTTTAGGTGGGCTTAGATCTTCTATGGGTTATGTAGGTGCAGTAGATATCAAAGCTTTCCAAGAAAGAGCTGAATTTGTAGAAATCACAGCAGCAGGATTAAAAGAAAGCCATGTGCATGATGTAACTATCACTGCTGAAGCACCAAATTATAAGGTGAGTAATTAATGGAATTTGAAGATCATATCAAACAAGCCGAGCTTTCTTTGGAAAAACTTAATGATAAAGATTTGGACCTTAAAACTTGCGTAGAAATTTATAAAGAAGGTTTAAAAAGTATCAAGCAAGCAAGAACTATGCTTGAAAATGCTAAATTAGAAATCGAGCAAGTAGATGAGTAGTGTTGTAGCTTTACAATTTCCCACTTTGGCTTTGAGTGAATCAAGGCTTGATTATTATCTAAAAGCTGCTAAGGAAAGTGGTGCGAATTTGGTGGTTTTGGGCGAGTATGTTTTAAATAGCTTTTTTAGTGAGCTAAAAACTATGCCAAAAAGCATGATCAAAGAACAAAGTCAAAGCAAAAAAGCAAGCTTGATAAAACTTGCTAAAAAATATGATTTAAATATTATTGCACCTTTCATAAGTGTTGAAAATGATGGTTTAAAAAAACTATGCTTAAAAGTAGGTCCACAAAATGTAAAAGTGTATGAGCAACAAATTTTAATGCCTTATGCACACTGGAATGAAGAAAAATTTTTTAACAATAAAAAAGCTGATAAGCTTAAACTTTTTACTTTCACACATGAGGGCTTAAAATGTGCTTTGCTTTTTGGCTTTGAGGCACATTTTGATATCTTTTGGCAAATGATCATGAAAAAAAAGATAGACTTAGTCATCATTCCCACAGCTAGCACCTTTGAAAGTAATCAAAGATGGCTAGAACTTTTAAAAACAAGAGCCTTTTTAAACTCAACAAGCATTTTAAGGGTTAATCGTATAGGTAATTTAAAGCAAGAAAATGAGTGGAAATTTTATGGAGATAGCTTTTTTATTAATGCTTTTGGCGAAGTGCAAGAGCAACTTGGCGATCAAGAAGAAATGCTTGTAGTGGAAGTTAGTAAGGCAAATGAAGCTAGAAATTTATGGGGCTTTGATAAGCTTGTGAAAAATTATGAAGAATAATATTTTTAACAAGAAAATATTATTAAAGGAGTATAATGAGAAAAATTTTATTACAAATTCTTTCTTTTAGTTTTATTTTTATGGGAATTTTTGCTTTAGTTAGGTTTTTGATGATAAAAAATTTAACTAATGAAAGTGAAAATAGCTTAATGGTATATGTGTATGGACTAGGTCATGATATGAGAACCTTTAGTGCCATTTTTTTTACCTCTATTTTTGTGTGGTTTATTTTCTTATATAAGTTTGGTTTTTAAAGATAGAAAATATCACGCTACGGGGGGGGGTAATCGCTAAATTTTATATTTATCTTTCTAGTTTTTATGTAGCTTTTATAGCTTTTGTTGTTTTAATTTCTGCGTTTATACATTATTATTACTTTCAACTTTATGCAAGCAAAATTGATATTTTTATTTTTGGTTTAAAAGATGATGATACTAAGGCAATATTATCTATAGTCTTTTCTGATTATCCTATCATAAAAGCATTGCTAGTAGCTATAATTTTTAGTATATTTTGTTTTTATCTTAATATTAAAATTCTTAGCTTAAAATTAGAGACTATTAAGCTAAAGCTAGTATTTTTTGTTTTATTAAACATTTTACTAATTTATGCTTATGTTGTGGCATTAAGAGGATATTTTACTTATAATGCACTAAGAGCTTCAAGTTATGAATTTAGCACTATAAAAGCTTTTAATGAAATTTCTACAAATCCCTTGATGGCTTTTTCTTGAGCATATAAAGAGTATAAAAATCAACAAGAATTTAAAAGTGTAGATATAAAACAGCTTAATCAACTAGAAGAAAAACTTTTTCCTATGTTTGATACTACTTTGACACATCAAAGTCATGCTAAAAATCATATTTATATTAACATCATGGAAAGTTTTGGTTTAAATTTAGCTGAGTTTAGCACTGAAAACACCAATCTTTTGGGAAATTTAAAAAACATTTTGAACAAGATATTATTTTTACTAGATTTTTATCTAGTGGAAATAATACTATAGAAAGTTTTAATCGTTTATTTTTTTTAAGTCCAAATATTATTTCAAATGGATTGTATCAAAAAAATTAGTCTTTACACCTTTGCAAATTTACAAAAATGCAGGGTATAAAATAATTTTTGTTTATAGCGGTAATACTTCTTGGTATAATCTTGGAAATTATTTAAAAAATTAAGGTGTAGATGAAATTATAGATAAAAATACACTTATGCAAGATTTTCCACAAGCTAGAAAACAAAACATAAATACGGTATAGCTGATGAGTTTATGTATAAAAAAATATATTCTATATTTGAAAATGCTAAAAATCCTACGCTTGTTATTTCTCTTAGTATTTCCACTCATAGACCTTATATACATAAAAGCAGAACACAACTTATTGATGAGAACGCTTTAGATGAAAAAATATTAAGTCAATTTATTATCAGTGATTCTATAGGTGCTTTAAATGCTTATGCGTATGCAAATGATGAATTTGGAAAATTTTTAGATCGCATAAAAGAAAGTAGTTTTAGGGAAAATATTATTGTTGCTGCCACAGGAGATCATAGATTTAGAGATATTAAGATGGATATAAAATCCCAAAAAGCTTTTGCTTATAGTGTACCTTTTTATTTATATCTTCCAAAGTATTTGAAAAATGATATTTATTATGATAAAAGCTGTGTGGGTTCGCATAAAGATATTTTTCCAACACTTTATAGTCTTACTCTTAGTGATACAAAATATTTAAGTTTAGGAGGAAGAAATATGTTAGCACCTGTAAAAAATGAAAAGTTAGAATTTGGTTTTAATGAGCTTGTTTGGATTGATCAAAATGGAGTGTATAGTGGAGATAATGGTTATTATTTTGAAAATAATACTAGTATAAAAGACACAAATAAGGCTTTTGAGCTAGATTTATATCATAAAAAATTTTCAAAAAATTATAAAGAGTTGTTTTAAAAGCAATTAAATTATAGACTAGTCAATCTCAAAACATCAAATAATAGCGAGTAGATTTTATCTCTAAGGGCTTTTTATATTTTATTTTTAGTAAACAAATGATAGAATTTTGCCTTAAATTTTCAAAAAATTTGAGGCAAGAATGCAAAAAATTCATTTTATAGGTATAGGCGGTATTGGAATTTCAGCTTTGGCGAGATTTTTAAAAGAACAAGACTTTAAGATTAGTGGTTCTGATATCAAAGAAAGTAAAATCACAAAAGAATTAGAAAAAGAAGGTATAAATATAAAAATTCCTCATCATAAAGACAATGTCAAAGATGTGGATTTAGTGGTGTATTCAGCTGCTATCAAAGAAGATAATGAGGAATTAATCAGTGCAAAAAAACAAAACATCACAACGCTTTCAAGAAAAGAAGCCTTGCCTATGATTTTAAAAGACAAAAGAGTTTTTGCGGTTGCGGGAGCCCATGGTAAAAGCACGACTTCAAGCATTTTAGCAAGCTTGATAGAAGCTTCTGTTATTATTGGTGCAGTGCTAAAAGAAAGTGGCACCAATATGCTTTATAAAGAAAGCGAAAATCTCATTTTTGAAGCTGATGAGAGTGACAGTTCTTTTTTGAACTCAAATCCTTATTTAGCTATAGTGACTAATGTTGAAGCAGAACATTTAGATCATTATGAAAACGATCTTTCAAAATTATACAAAGCTTATGAAGACTTTTTGCGTTTGTCTAAAATTCAAGTGATTAATGCTGAAGATGAGTTTTTGTCAAGTTTAAATTTAAATAATGCAAAAAAGCTTTACCCAAGCAAAGATATCACAAATATTTATATGAAAGTGGAAAATTTTAAGCCAAAAACCTATTTTACGCTTAAAGATTTAGGCGAATTTAGCGTTTTTGGTATGGGTGAGCATGTGGCGATGGACGCTGCTTTGGCTATTTTGGCTGCGAGTGAATTTATAAATATAGAAGAGCTAAGAACTAAGCTTTTAAAATATCAAGGGATTAAAAAAAGATTTGATATTTTATTTGCAAATGAAAATATGGCTTTGATTGATGATTATGGGCACCATCCAACAGAAATCAAAACAACACTTAAAGCAGCAAATGAGTATGCAAGGCTAGCTGGATATAAAAAAATCATAGCTATTTTTGAGCCTCATCGTTATACGCGTTTAAGTGCAAATATAGAGTATTTTAGCGAGGTTTTAGCAAATGTTGATGAGCTTTATATTTTACCTGTGTATGCAGCAGGAGAAGCTAAAATAGAGATTAATATGCAAAAATACTTTCCAAAAGCTAAATTTATAAAAGAAATCAAAAGAGAAGAAAGTGCTATTTATCTTGATGATGAGTTGATTGAAAATGGCTTGGTAATTGGTTTTGGTGCAGGAGATATAAGCACAAAGCTTAGGGGTAAGTATGTTTAAGATTTTTTTATATGTCTTAGCTTTTTTTGCGATTTTACTTTTTTTCATTTTTTTGCGTAAAAAAATAGGCAAGATTAGTAATTATCTTTTGATTTTAGTGTTGATTTTGATGATTGCCTTTGCGATTAAATTTGAGTTAAGTGCCACAAGAAGTGGGGTTTTGAAAAAAGAAACACTCAATGCATTTTTACAAGGACAAAGTCTAATTTGCAAAGATGTTAATGTCACTAAAGAGTATTTTAACTTTGAGTATGGAACGCAAAGTTTTATTTCAAATGGTAAAAATAAACAATTTAAAGCCTATGTTTTTGATATAAAAGATTGCAAGGTAGATAAATAATGCAAGAGCAATTTTTTAAAAAGCTAGATTTAGATGGCTATATAGAAGACTTTAGGGGACTTTTTGCAAGAGATAAAGAAATTTTTTTACAAGGTGATAGCAAGCTTCATTATAAAAGAATCAATGAGCTTTCGCTGATTGATTTTAATCCTCCACCTATGATAGAAGAGCTAAATGGTGCTTTAACTCATCTTAGCAAGCAAGGAATTTTACATTTAAGCCAAAGCTTTGAATTTATTAAAATCTGTATGTATTTTAGATACTTAAAGGGCTTAAAATTTGAAGAAAGTTTAAAAGAATGGCTTTTAAAAATAGAAATTCCACAGGCTATTTTAGAGCTTTTTGAGTATTTTGATGAAAAGGGTGAGATTAAAGAAAGTGTTGATGAAAGACTTGTTAATCTAAATTTAGCTCTAAAGATAAAAAAAGAAAGCTTGATAGCTGAGTTTAAAAAACTCGCATATACTAAAAATCTTAGTGCATATTTGATCGATACGCAAATCCATCTTATCAATGGTATGGAGGCCTTGCTTTTACGCGGTGGGTTTAATCATGTCTTAAAAGCAAAAATCATAGGTAGAAGTAGTGGCGGTGGATTTTATGTGGTGCCTTTAAGCGTAGAAAAAATCCAAAGTCAAATAGATGAAATCAAAGATGCTAAAGAAGAAATTTTTTATGAGTATGCTAAAAAAATCAGCTTGATTTTTTATAAAAATTTGATGTTTTTGAAATTTATCAATAATGCTTTTGATTTATTTGATCATTATAGCGCTAGAGTTTTGATGGCTAAAAAACATGATTATGAGTTTGTTTTAGCTGATAGTTCTAATAATTTAAGCTTATATAACTTCGCACATCCGGCTTTAAAAAATGCAAAAAGTGTTAATATAGAGTTTAACAAAAAAGTTTTAATCATCACGGGTGTAAATGCAGGTGGTAAGTCTATGCTTTTAAAAGGAATTTTAAGTGCAGCTTTACTCGCAAAGCATTTGCTTCCTATGAAAATTAACGCACAAAAAAGCCAAATAGGGAATTTCAAAGAATTTGATGCGATTTTAGAAGATCCACAAAATGTAAAAAATGATATTTCTACTTTTGCAGGAAGGATGTTGCATTTTTCTAAGCTTTTAGGTAAGAAAAATGTTTTATTAGGGGTTGATGAGATAGAGCTTGGAACAGATTTTGAAGAAGCTGCGTGTTTATATACTGAGCTTATTTCTAAGCTTTTAGAACAAGATAATAAAATCATCATCACAACCCACCACAAACGCCTTGCTATGCTTTTGGCTAAAAATTCACAAGTAGAACTTATCGCTGCTTTGTATGATGAGGAATTATCACGCCCAAAATATGAGTTTTTAAAAGGCACTATAGGCAAATCTTATGCATTTGAAACGGCTTTAAGATATGGCATAAGTGCAAATTTAGTGCAAAATGCTAAAAAGCTTTATGGAGAAGATAAAGAAAATTTAGAAGAAATGGTAAGTAAAAATATCAATCTTGAACTTTCTTTACGTAAGAAAAATGAAGAACTTGAGAAAAAAGAAGCCAAAGTAGATGAAATTTTACTTTCACTCAAAGATCAAAAAGAAAAAAACGATCAAGAATTTAAAAAGCTTATTTCTAATTTAGAATTTAAATATCACAAAGCCATAGAAGAAGCTAAAAAAACGATAAATCTAAAAGATATTAAAGAAAAACAAAGAAATTTAAACAAAGCCAATGAACTTAAAAAAAGTATTGTTTTACCAAGTATGGAGCAAAATGAAGAGCTTAGAGTAGGGGATTTTGTTAAATATGAAAAAATCAAAGGTAAAATCACTGCAATTTCAAAAAACGATGCGATGATTCAAAGCGATGGTTTGAGTTTGCGTGTGCCATTAAAGCTTCTTAAAAAAAGCAATCAAAACCCTACACAAAAGGTAAAATCAAGTGTCAATATAACCCGTCCAAGTGCTTTGAATATGACTTTAGATTTACACGGCTTAAGAAGTGATGAGGCGCTTGAAAGATTAGATAAATTTATCTCTGATGCTTTGATAGTGGGTTTTGATGAGGTGATAGTTTATCATGGTATAGGCACAGGAAAACTAGCTTTTGCGGTAAAAGAGTTTTTAAAAGCCCACAAAAGTGTAAAAAGCTTTAATGATGCTCCGATTAATCAAGGTGGTTTTGGTGCTAAGGTGGTTAAATTATAATTTATTAATCCTATCTTGATCACTATCACCTTTAAAAAATGCATAGTTTTTATTATTACATTTATATGCAAAATAGATATCTTGATTTTCTTTAATAAAAGGTTCAAAATAATTTGTAATCACTTCTTTATTTTTTTCTATAAATCCCATATTTGTAATTTTTGAAAAATCGTTAATATAGCAAAGAAAATCAATATATTCATAATCATTTTGTATTAAAAATTCTTGAAAAAGACTATAAATATTTTCTGTAAAATTACCTATAAAATCAACTATTCTAATGCATTTTGCTTGAAGTATTTTTACTTCTCTTGTAACAAAAATACATTTTAGTGTAGATTTTTCAAATATTCCCAAAAATTGATATTTGTAAAAAGGGTTGTTGTAGTATCTGTTTATAAAGTATTTTTTGGATTTATAAGGTATAAAATTAAATTTAATATTTGATTTTATGAATTCTTCTGCATTTAAAATTTTATATGTAAAATTAATATTTTTTAAGTTACATATCGATGGAGAATTTGCAAAATCAGCCATATAAAAAATATTTTTTTTATCATTTTTAATATAAAAATGCTTAAGTGGTTCTATTTTATCATATAAAAAAAGTTTATAATATTTTATACCATACTCTGATAATCCAGCATTTCCAATTGATTTTGGTGTTAAAGTTTCTAGTAGAAATTTAATTAATACTAATCCAAATGTAGGTTTAATGCTTTTCCAAATTCCAAACCATAAATCTTTGTTGGCTTCGAGTTTATCATCATATTGACTAAGTAAGGTAAAGCCTAATATAGATTGAATAATATTATCTTCTAATCCCAAAACAATATTATACCTTTGGTTGTATTTATCTAAATACTGAAAATCAAGCGCTTCTTTATTATAGGCAAATACATGATTTTTATTCCAATGATTTTTTATAAATTCCATTATTTTGTTTGCTTCTTCTAATTTTGCAAAACGGATTTCAACCATAGTTAGCCTTTCCATATATAAACTCATTGCAATCATACCTATGAAGAGCAAAAGGATTATTGATTAAGTCTTTGTAGTTAATATCTTTTGAAGGTATGGAGCTAAAAGCAAAATCAAAATTATATTTTTTAAGCCATCTTTTTGCATAAGAGGTGCTTTCTCCATAGGGATAAGAAAATATTTGTATTGGTGGTTTTATAAAAGAGTTTAAAAAATTTATAGAGGATTTTAGCTCATATTTTTGGTTATATATGTTCAATGTTTTAAAGCTTAAATGGGTAAAGCTATGGCTAGCTATCAACATACCATTATCACTCATTGTTTTCAATTCATTTTTACTTAAATATAAATTATCAAAAATTTCATCATCATTCCAAAAATTTGTAATAACTTGATCTAAAATTTTTTCTTTATATTCTGGTTTTATAAAATAATTAAATAAGAGTTTAAAGTCTTTTGTACTTTTATCATCATCCAATTCTTGATAATAGTTTTTAAAAAGTTTTAAAGAAGATCTTTTTAACATGCTTGGTTTTATAATATTATAGGCAGTGTTTAATAAAATCCCCCCCCCCATTTTTCCAAGTAAATAATGTATTCTATGAACATCTAGTGCTTTTTTCTGTTTAAATATACGAGTAGGAACAAAAAATATACCAAAAAGCTTTCTTTTTGTAAGTTCGTTAAAGACATAATTATAATGATCTTTAAGTCCATCATCAAAGGTTAATAGAATTTTGTTTTTTAATTTATTACAAAATAATGGATTTTCTTTTAAAAATAAAAATTCTTCAAGGTTTACAAATCCAAATTCTTTTTCAAAAAAATCTAATTGTTTTTTAAAATTTTCAATATGTAAATATCTAAAATTAGGTAATTTTTTTACTTTTTCTCTTATGTAGTGATACATTATTATTTTCATAATTATCCTTTTTGGATATTATATCAAAGCTATCTTTAAAAAATAAAACTTAAATTTAATATTTTTTTGTTACTCTTTTAAACAAGGTTTAATAATGAAACAAGTGATGATTTTAAGTGGAGCAGGTTTGTCTGCTCCAAGCGGTATAAAGACTTTTAGAGCTAGTGGTGGGTTATGGGAAGAGCATGATGTGATGGAAGTTTGCTCAGCAACTGGCTTTAGAAAAAATCCTAAAAAAGTTTTGGAATTTTACAATAAAAGAAGAAAAGAGTTAGCTGGTGTTAAGCCAAATCACGCACATGAAATCATCGCTTTATTAAAACAAAAATTTCCAAAACAAATTAGCATTTTAACGCAAAATGTAGATGATTTATTAGAGCGAGCAGGTTGTGAAGAAGTGGTGCATTTGCATGGCTTTTTACCTGAGCTTAGGTGTTTAGAGTGTGAAAATATTTTTAACATAGACTATGAAAGTAGTGATGATAAAATTTGTCCTAAATGTCAAAGCAAAAGTGTAAGGCACAATATCGTGATGTTTGAAGAAATGGCACCAAATTATAAAATTTTATATGAAAAATTACAAAATTGTGATTTATTTGTATGTATAGGCACAAGCGGGCAGGTTTTACCCGTGGGAGAGTATGCAAGAGTATGTAAGCAAAGTATATTAAACAATCTTGATGAGGATAAATATTTAGAAAGTAATTTTACTAAAGTTTATATAGAAGATGTTTGCACGGCTATTGATAAAATCAAAACCGATATAGAAAATTTCTTGGAAGCAAAATGCTAGAAGTAATCTTACAAGGTATAGTTTTAGGTATGGGTGTGTCTGTGCCTTTTGGACCTGTAAATATTTTGATCTTAAATACTGCTTTGTCTTCTTTTAAAAATGCTTTTTGCGTTGGGCTCGGTGCTTTAAGTGCTGATATACTTTTTTTGATTTTGATTAATCTTGGGCTTTTAAGCTTTGCAAATAATGAATTTTTTTATAAAATACTAGCGGTTTTTGGCTTTTTCTTTTTGAGTTTTATGGTATTTTTAATGCTAAGAAAAACAAGAAAAGTCGATCTTAACAAGGTAAATAAAACACATCCTTTAAAAGGTTTTAGCAAAGGATTTTTCTTAAATGTTACAAATCCTTATGTTATAGGCTTTTGGGTGAGTGTAGCAGGGCTTAGCATGCAGAGTAAAAACTCTTTTGCCTTGCTTTTTGGTTTGGTTGGTTTTATTGTGTTTTGGATTTTTACTCTATCGTTTTTTGTGTCTAAATTCAAAGCACTTGTAAAAAACAAACATATATTTTACATTAATCTTTTTTCAGCATTTATTTTAGAGTATTTTGCTCTTTCTATGCTGTATAAAGCTTTTATAGGATAGAACATGCAAGTAGTTGAAATTTTTAAAGAATTGAGCAAATTTAAATCCATCACCCCAGATGATGATGGAGCATTAAATTATATTGCAGTGGAGTTAAGTGATTTTGAAGCTTTTTTTATAGAAAAAGAAGGTGTGAAAAATCTTTTGCTGACTAAAAAATTTAGTGATGATGGTGAGCATTTAGCTTTTGGCGGGCATGTAGATGTAGTGCCTGCAGGAGAGGGTTGGAGCAGTGATCCTTTTGAGCCTTTAGAAAAAGATGGGTTTATCTATGTAAGAGGTGCACAAGATATGAAAAGTGGCGTGGCTGCTTTTATGTGTGCAGTTAAGGAGGTAGAAAATTTCAAAGGAAGAATTTCACTGATTTTAACAAGTGATGAAGAAGGCGAGGCTAAATTTGGCACGCTTGAAGTGCTTAAATTTATGCAAGAAAAAGATATGCTACCTGATTTTGCTGTGGTTGCTGAGCCAACTTGTGATAAAAAATTTGGAGATAGTATTAAAATAGGGCGTCGTGGTTCTATCAATGCAAAATTGCTTATCAAAGGCAAACAAGGCCATGTAGCATACCCGCAAAAATGCATTAATCCTGTGCATAATTTTGCTTTTGCTTTGAAATTTTTAGCAGGTTTTGATCTTGATCCAGGCGATGAGGTATTTGCACCATCTAAAATCGTTATTACTGATATACGCGGTGGTATGGAAGTGTGTAATGTAACCCCAAATGATTTAAAATTGATGTTTAATGTAAGAAATTCTCCACAAACTAGCTTAGAAGATGTAAAAGCTTATGTAGAAAAGACTTGTGAAGGACTTGATTATGAGTTGAGCATAAATCAAAGTTCAAATCCTTTTTTAACACAAAGTGATTCTAAAATCGTACAAAAACTAAATGAGAGTGTGCAAAAAATTACTCAAGTAGTGCCAGAACTTAACACCAAAGGTGGTACAAGTGATGCGAGATATTTTGCTGAGTTTGGTGTGAGGGTGGTAGAATTTGGCGTGTGTAATGATAGAATTCATGCAATTGATGAAAGAGTGAGTATAGAAGAGCTTGAAAAATTGTATTTAGTTTTTAAAGATTTATTAGAGAATTTTAACTAGGAAAAGCATGGATGTAATAGGAATTTAGAGTAGCCTCTCATTTAAGAGTACCTTGCAGCTACCGGCAAGTTAGCCCTCTAAACTTCTAAAATTATATCATTAATTTTTTAAAATGGAGTTAATAGGAAGTAAAATGTCTTTTGAGCTTGATGTAAGTAGCTATGAAAAAATAGAAAAACTATTTATCAATTTTAAATTAAAATGTGATTTTAAATTTAGAATGATAAAAGGGATTAATGTTTTGCATTTTGGATATTTGTGGGGAGCTTGCAAAGAAGCACAAAAGATTTTAGAAAAAAATCAAAAATGCGAAGATTTGTTTGAGCTAATTATGAAAATTTATTCCAAAAGACGCAAAAATCATCAAGCAAATTTTTTACTTTTACAATGTTATGAAAATGCTCTAAGAAGTACTTTAGCAGTAAAAATAGCAAATTTGTATAATAAGTTAGATGATGATTGGTTTAAATCTAGCGAAGAGGTTTTTAATCCTGCTTTAAAAAGTCTTTTAAAAAAAGTTAAAAAGAGATGTCAAAAAATAGATGAATATAATAGCACTTGGCAAATTTTTGATGATTTTTGTCTGATTGATTTAGAAGAGATATTAATAGATCATTGGAGTGAATTTGCTTATATATTTAAAGATAAAAAAATATATAAAAATCAAGTCTTACCAAGTTTTGGCACCAAAGAACATCTTAAGACAAAACTAAGCCAAATAAGAAAAGCTAGAAATGAAACCTATCATAATAAACCTACAAAAATAAAATTTAAAAAAGATTTGGAAATTTTACTTTTGAGACTTGGTTATAATTTAGAAGATGCTATTGATATTGGAGAGATAAAAGAAGCTATTATTTTAAGATTTAATTATAATAATGTAAGCGAGTAAGTATTTTAAGTAAAATAAGTAAAGGTTTTAAATGATTATCAATGGGCAAAAGCTTGAGTTAAAAGAGCTTAGATTTATGGATTATGTTAAAGAAAAGCAATTAAAAATAGAATTTATTGCCTTAGAATTAAACGGAGAAATTATCCCAAGGGATAAATTTGAAAATTTGATTTTAAAAGAAAATGATAAAGTAGAGATTGTTACTTTTGTAGGTGGTGGTTGATGAGAATTAAATTTAATGGTAGTATGATAAACACGCATTTTAAAAACACTTTGGAATTTTTTCAAAGTGTGAGTAAAAATGAAAATGATGTATGGATAGTCAATGGTTTTGCAACAAAAGAAAGTTTGGATCTAAAAGAAAATGATGAGCTTTTTTGTATAGAAAAAAATACTTTACCACCATATGAAGCTCTTGATGCGATGATGAGGGCAAGACATACTCCAAAACTTCATAATAAGCTTAAAAAGGCAAGTGTGGCAGTGTGTGGACTTGGTGGACTTGGCTCGCATATAGCTATAAATTTAGCAAGAAGCGGGGTTGGTAGGCTTCATTTGATTGATTTTGATGTGGTTGAGCCAAGTAATCTTAACCGTCAAGCTTATATGGTGGAAGATTTGGGTAAATTTAAGGCTGAAGCTTTAAAAGATCAAATCGCTAAAATTAATCCTTTTATAGAAGTATTTGCACAAGTTTTAAAAATAGAAAAAGAAAATATAGCCAAACTTTTTACAAATGATGATATAGTTTGTGAAGCCTTTGATAGTGCAAAATATAAAGCGCTTTTAGCGCAAAATTTTCATCAACACTATCCTCAAAAAACATTAATTTGTGCTTCTGGCTTAGCAGGATATGGCGATAGCAACAGCATACAAACAAGAAAAATTGCAAAAAACTTTTATGTTTGTGGTGATTTAAAAAACGAGGCAAAGGTAGGCAATGGACTTATGGCACCGCGTGTAAATATTTGCGCAGGACATCAAGCAAATTTAGTTTTAGAACTTTTAGCGAGCGAGTAATGGAAAAATTAAAAATAGGAAAATATGAGTTTAATTCTAGGTTTATTTTAGGTTCTGGGAAATTTTCTTTTGAGCTTATAAAATCAGCCATTGAAGAAGCAAAAGTTGAGATTATCACCTTAGCTTTGCGTAGGGTAAATGATAAAGGCATAGAAAATATACTTGATTTTATCCCAAAACATATTAAACTTTTGCCTAATACTTCGGGTGCAAGAAGTGCCAAAGAAGCTTTGCGTATAGCAAAACTTGCAAGAGAGCTTGGCTGTGGAGATATGATTAAAGTTGAAGTAATTAGCGATAGTAAATATTTATTACCGGATAATTATGAAAGTGTAAAAGCAGTAGAACTTTTAGCAAATGAGGGTTTTACACCTTTAGTTTATATGTATCCTGATTTATATGCAGCGCGTGCTATGGCTAATGCAGGAGCTGCTGCTATAATGCCTCTTGGAGCTCCTATAGGAAGCAATAAAGGCTTAAAAACTAAAGAATTTATACAAATTTTACTTAATGAAATTAGCTTACCTGTTATAGTAGATGCAGGCATAGGAAATCCCGCACAAGCTTGTGAAGCCATGCAAATGGGAGTAAGTGCAGTGATGGTAAATACTGCTATAGCTCAAGCTAAAGATGTAGCAAAAATGGCAAAGGCTTTTGCTTTGGCTATAGAGGCAGGACATAATGCGTATTTAGCAGGTATAGCAAATGAAAGCATGCCAAGTGCAAGCTCGCCTTTGAGTGGTTTTTTAAGAGATTAAAATGCAAAAATATCCTCATATGCAAAGTATTGAAAGTGAAATTTTAACCAAGGTTTTAAAAGAAGTTGAAATTTTTGATGAAAGTAAATTTAGCGCTTTTGATGTAAAACAAGCTTTAGTTAAAGATTATCTTAACATAGAAGATTTGAAAGCTTTGCTTTCAAGCGCAGCAGAAGATTTTATAGAAGATTTAGCACAAAAATCAAGTAAGATTACTCAAAAATATTTTGGAAATTCCATTTCGCTTTTTACACCTTTATATCTTTCTAATTTTTGCAATAGCAAATGCACTTATTGTGGGTTTCAAAAAGGAAATAACATTAAAAGAGCTAAGCTAAATGAGGCTGAAATTCACAAAGAAATGCAAGAGATTAAAAAAAGTGGCTTGGAAGAAATTTTACTCTTAACAGGTGAGGGCAGGGAATATGCTAGCGTAGAATATCTTGCCAAAGCTTGTGAGATAGCAAAAGAGTATTTTAAGGTCGTGGGAATTGAAGTTTATCCTATGAATGTAGATGAGTATACATTGCTTCATGAAAAGGGTTGTGAATATGTAAGTGTTTATCAAGAAACTTATAATCAAAAAACTTATTCTAAAATTCATATTGAAGGTGAAAAAAGTGTATTTGAGTATCGTTTTCATGCACAAGAGCGAGCGTTAAAAGCAGGTATGAGAGGGGTTGCTTTTGGAGCTTTACTTGGCGTGGATGATTTTAGAAAAGATGCTTTTGCTACGGCTTTACACGCGTATTTTTTACAGCAAAAATACCCTCATGCTGAAATAGCTTTATCTATCCCTAGATTAAGACCTATTATCAATAATAAAAAAATTCATCCAAAAGATGTAAGTGAAACAAGGCTTTTGCAGGTTTTATGTGCTTATAGATTATTTTTACCTTTTGCAAGTATTACGATTTCTACGCGTGAAAGAGCAGGATTTAGAGACGGGGTTATTAAACTTGGAGCTACTAAAATGAGTGCAGGTGTAAGCGTGGGGGTAGGTGAGCACCAAGGTGATAAAAAAGGTGATGATCAGTTTCAAATTAGTGATATGCGTAGTGTTGATGAGGTTTTAGTTATGTTAAAAAATGCAAATTTACAAGCTATAATGAGCGATAGTATTTATGTGGGATAAAAAAATCATTGCTATTAGCGATAGTCAAAATACCCAAGGAGATTTTTTAAATTTTATTGAAAAACTAAGTCAAAGTAGTATTGATGCTTTAGTGCTTAGAGAAAAACATTTGGATGAGTTAGAATATACTAAATTAGCCAAAGAAGTATTAAAAATTTTTAATAAAACTCAAAAAATTTGCTTTTTGCATTATCATTATGAAGCTTGTTTAAAATTAAATCATCAATTTTTTCATGCTCCCTTAATAATTTTACAAAATTACCCACAAAGTTATAAAAAATTTGAGCTTTTGGGTACTTCTGTCCATTCTAAAGAAGAATTAGATTTAGCTTATAAGTTTAAAGTAAATCATGCTTTTTTCGGACATGTATTTGAAAGCTCATGTAAGGCTGATTTAACACCAAAGGGTATAAAAAATTTAAAAGATTTGTTAGAAGTTTCAAAAATACCCATTTATGCTATAGGTGGGATAAATATCCAAACTATAAATCATTTAAAAGATTTAAATTTAGCAGGCGTATGTATAAGAGAAGCTTTGTATAAAAGTAAAGATGTAAAAAACTATGTTTTAAAGTGTAAAGATCTTTTAGTCCAAAAGGACTAAAAGATTATAGCCAGAAAAAGTATGCAATTACTGCAAGTGCGATTGAGCAAAAGATATTTAATATAATCCCAACTTTTACCATTTCTTGTTGTTTAATATGTCCTGTACCAAAAACTATAGCATTTGGTGGTGTAGCAACTGGTAGCATGAAAGCACAAGAAGCACCAATAGCAATGATTAAAGCAAGTCCTAAAGCAGGAACGCCTAAAGTATCTGCTATAGAGATAAATAAAGGCACAAGTAAGGCTGCTGAAGCAGTATTTGAGGTAAATTCAGTTAAAAATACTATAAAAAATGCCACAATTAAACCTATAATAAATAAATGTCCATTTTCTATAAATGAAATGATAGTATCAGCCATTACTTTACTAGCGCCAGAATCTCTTAATACTACACTTAGAGTGATACCTCCACCAAAGAGCATTAATACACCCCAATCGGTATTTTTTTGTATATTTTTCCAATCAATTACTTTAAAAGCACATACTAAAACAGCAGCCAATAAAGCAATAATTGCATCAAGATTTGCTATTTTGTGTCCAAAAATACTTGTGATGATAGGACTGATATTACCACTAAAAATCCAAGATAGTGCAACGACTAAAAAGATTATTAAAGTGATGATTCTAGGTCTTGTAAGTTCTATATTTTCAGTATGTAAATCAACTTGTAGATTAAATTTAGGTTTAAACATAAAGTATAAAATTAAAATCATTGCAGGTAGGAAAATTAAAACAATAGGAATTCCGTATTTTAACCATTGTGCAAAAGTAATGTGTAATTGAGTGGCAACGATTGCATTTGGTGGAGTTCCTACTATGGTGCCTATACCACCTATACTCGCACTAAAAGCTATACCTAAAAGGATGAAAACATAAGTATTTCTATCTTTTTGCGGATCAAGTGAAGCTAACATACCTATAGCAAGCGGAAGCATCATAGCTGCTGTTGCGGTATTACTCATCCACATGGATAAAAATGCAGTAGTGATAAAAATATACAAACTAGAAAGGCCTAAATGCCCTTTTGCTAATGTTAAAATTTTATGTGCAATAAGTTTGTCTAATTTTTGATGATGCATAGCTGCGGCCAAAGCAAAACCACCAAAAAATAAAAAGATATTAGAATCAGCAAAACCTGTTAAAGCTTTAGCGGTGGGTAGTAATCCCAAAATAGCAGCTAAAACAGGTACTAAAATAGCTGTAATAGTAACATGCAAAGCCTCACTAAGCCATAAAACGGCAATAAAAATTAACAAAGATAAACCTTGGTTTACTTTAGTTTCACCAAAAGGGGAAAAATAAAGCAAAGCGATAAATAACACTAAATCAGCAACGACTATAAGTGTTTTTGTATTTGAACTCATTTAACAACTCCTTTAAAATATTGCAGTTTTGTAACATATTCTAAATGAATTTTCTTTTAAATATCAATTTTTGTATAAAATTTTTTCAATAAAATTATTCTTGTGTGGAAAAAAGTAAGTTTTAGTAAAATTTATTTGTTTTTGGTATAATTTTTGCTAATTAAAAATCATAAAATAATAAAGATGATTCTAAGGAAAAAAGATGTTAAAAAAAGTATTTGTATTTGTTTTAGCTTTATTTTTTAGTGCATGTGCTGTAAATTCTAAAAATCAAAGTGTTGCAAAAGTTAATGAGCTTATAAAAATTCAAGCACAATGTTATAATCCTTCTGATTCTAAAGCATATGAAGCAAAAATTAAAGGCCTTGTGTATATTAGTGATGTGGGGCTTAAGTATTGCGCAAATAAAAGAACAATTGATAAAAGTGCTTCCTTAAAAAAAGTTTATATTCATAGGGTATATGATTTAAATGAGAATTTAAAATATTCTTCTTCTAATGGAAATAATTATTATATTAATGAGAATTTTAACTACTATTTTTATGTGTTTTTAAAAGAAGAATTAGAAAATAGAGGTATAGTTGTAGTAGAAGATACACAAGATTCTCCTTATGTTTTAAGGGTAGATTTAAGTTTTAATGATTTTTATTCTAAATTTGATTTTAATTCTTTATTTTCAATTATTGCTAGTCAATTGACACTAAAAGATATTAATACCAATAAAACTATTAATATTAAAACCAAACAAGAAGTTAAAGGTTTTTATAATATCAAAGATCTACCTTTTTTCACTCAGCTTCTTATAAAACAAGTGGCTAATAAATCTGCAGATATTATCAGCTCTTTGTGAGGTGTTTTAATTGCCATGGATTTTCCTTTGCGAGTTTTTGTCCAGCTTGCAAGGAAGAGCTTTTAGAATATTCTTTAGGTATAAGAGAACTTGAGGGAAATTTTAAAGTTTATTATTTTTATCAATATGAGCAAATTAAGCATTTGATTTATTTTAAACACAAATTTCAAGGCTATTTTGTTTTAAATGCTTTGGCAAAATTGAGTTTTGCTAAATTTGAGGATTTTTTTCAACCATCTTGTAAAATTAATGCTATAGCTTTAGATGATAAAACATATAAAAATTACTCTCATACTGCTATTTTAACTAAATACTTAAATACTAAATTTATAAAACCTATGTATCACACCTTGCAAGCTAGTTCAGAATTTAAATATAGTGGTAAAAGTTTGAAATTTCGTAAAGATAATAAAAGATCTTATAAGCTTTTAAAGCGTCCAAAATATCCTGTAATTTTAGTAGATGATGTGATAACTACTGGATTAAGTTTATTAGAGGCAAAAGAGCTTTTAGAAAAAAATAATATTGAAGTGCTTTTTGCTTTAGTTTTGGCTAATGCAAAATTTGATACAATATAGGCATTAATTTTAAGGATTTTTATGGAAAATATTTTTACTAAAGATTCAGATATTGAAAATATAGATATAGAAAGTTCTATAAAAAGTAGTTATTTAGATTATTCTATGAGTGTTATTATAGGCCGTGCCTTACCTGATGCTAGAGATGGGCTTAAACCTGTTCATAGAAGAATTTTATATGCTATGAATGATTTAGGTGTTGGAAGTCGTAGTGCATACAAAAAATCAGCGCGTATAGTGGGTGATGTAATCGGTAAATATCATCCACATGGTGATACAGCTGTATATGATGCTTTAGTAAGAATGGCGCAAGATTTTTCTATGCGTTATCCAAGTGTAGATGGACAAGGAAACTTCGGTTCTATTGATGGCGATGGTGCTGCTGCGATGCGTTATACTGAAGCTAGGATGACGATTTTAGCTGAAGAGCTTTTGCGTGATATAGAAAAAGATACGGTTGATTTTATACCAAATTATGATGATTCTATGAGTGAGCCTGATGTTTTACCTGCTAGGGTCCCAAATTTATTGCTTAATGGTTCAAGTGGTATTGCAGTGGGTATGGCTACCAATATTCCTCCGCATAGCTTAAATGAGCTTATTGATGGTTTGCTTTATTTAATTGATAATAAAAACGCAAGTTTAGAAGAAATAATGCAATTTATTAAAGGACCTGATTTTCCAACCGGTGGTATTATCTTTGGTAAAAAAGGTATTATAGAAGCATACCGCACAGGTCGTGGTAGGGTAAAAGTAAGAGCAAAGACCCATATAGAAAAAAGAGCTAATAAAGATATTATCGTTATAGATGAACTTCCTTATCAAACTAACAAAGCAAGATTAATAGAGCAAATCGCTGAACTTGCCAAAGAAAAACAAATCGAAGGTATTGCTGAAGTTAGAGATGAGAGTGATAGAGAAGGAATTCGCGTGGTAATTGAGCTAAAACGCGATGCTATGAGTGAGATTGTGTTAAATAATCTTTTTAAATCTACCACTATGGAAAGTACTTTTGGTGTGATTATGCTTGCTATACATAATAAAGAGCCAAAAGTTTTTTCTTTAATTGAGCTTTTAAATTTATTCTTAAATCATAGAAAAACTGTAATTATTAGAAGAACTATTTATGAGTTGCAAAAAGCTAGAGCTAGAGCACATATTTTAGAAGGTTTAAAAATTGCACTAGATAATATTGATGAAGTGATAGCTTTGATTAAAAACTCTCCTGATAACCCAACGGCTAAAAATTTATTAATGCAAAAATTTGGTCTAAGTGAGCTTCAATCTAATGCTATTTTAGATATGAAATTAGGCCGTTTAACAGGTCTTGAGAGAGAAAAAATTGATAACGAATTAAGGGAATTATTAGCAGAAATAGAGAGGCTTGATCAAATTTTAAAAAGCGAAACTTTGCTTGAAAATTTAATCAAAGATGAGTTAAAAGAAATCAGAACAAAATTTGATGTACCAAGAATTACTCAAATTGAAGATGACTATGATGATATTGATATAGAAGATTTAATACCAAATGAAAATATGGTAGTTACTATCACTCATCGTGGCTATATTAAGCGTGTTCCAAGTAAGCAATATGAAAAACAAAAACGCGGTGGTAAAGGCAAGGTTGCAGTTACAACTTATGATGATGATTTTATAGAAAGTTTCTTTACGGCAAATACACATGATACCTTGATGTTTGTTACTGATCGTGGACAGCTTTATTGGCTTAAGGTTTATAAAATTCCTGAAGGAAGTAGAACTGCTAAAGGCAAAGCTGTGGTTAATCTCATTAATCTACAAGCAGATGAAAAAATCATGGCAATTATTCCAACCACTGATTTTGATGAAAGTAAATCATTGTGTTTCTTTACTAAAAATGGTATCGTAAAACGCACAAATTTAAGTGAATATCAAAACATTAGAAGCGTGGGTGTAAAAGCGATTAATCTAGATGAAAATGATGAACTTGTTACTGCAATTATCGTAGCAAGGGATGAAAATGAAACTCAAGAACAAAATTATGAAGAAAATTTAGAAAATGAAATGCTTGAACCTAATGAAGAGCTTGATAATACTATCGTTGGTAAAATGCTTTTTGCGGTTACTAAAAAAGGTATGTGCATTAAATTCCCACTTGCTAAAGTTAGAGAGATTGGCCGTGTAAGTAGAGGGGTAACTGCGATTAAATTTAAAGAAAAAGATGATGAGGTTGTGGGTGCTGTTGTTATAGAAAATGACGCTCAAGAAATCTTAAGCGTAAGTGCAAAAGGTATAGGTAAGCGTACTGATGCTGGAGAATATAGACTTCAAAGTAGAGGTGGTAAGGGTGTTATTTGTATGAAACTTACTGCCAAAACAAAAGATTTAATCGGTATAGTCATAGTTGATGAAAGTATGGATTTAATGGCATTAACAAGTAGTGGTAAGATGATACGCGTTGATATGCAAAGCATTAGAAAAGCAGGTAGAAATACAAGTGGTGTAATTGTTGTTAATGTTGAAAATGATGAGGTTGTAAGCATTGCTAAGTGTCCTAAAGAAGAAGATGAGGAATTAGATGTTGAAACTAATATGGATTTAAATTTAGAATAGTAAAATTATTGGAATGCTTTTTGCTGTTTTAATAAAATCAAATAAATTGAAGGTGTAAAAAATGAAAAAAGTTATTTTTATGTTTTGTTTAGCTTTGGGTTTTAGTGCTTGTGCACTAGATCAAAGAGGTGTGAATCCAAATCAGACTCAAGCAGCAAATTCTGATGTTGTGGTTCAAAAAGTTGATAAAGATGATGTGCGTAACATCATTAGAGAAGAAAAAATGCTTGCAAATGATACAAGCACAGACAATGATCTAACTTTTACAGCGGTGGGTGAGGGTATTGCTCCTTTAAATACGGTTTCAGTTGGTCAAGCTTTGGCTTTAGCTAAAAGAGCGGCAATTACCGATGCTTATAGACAATTAGCAAGTAAGTTGTATGGTGTCAGAGTTAATGGTAAAGATACAGTAAAAGATGCAATGCTTAAAAGCTCAACTATTACAGCGCAGGTAAATGGTTTGATTAAAAATGCAAGTGTTGTAGATCAAGACTTTAAAGATGGTCTTTATAGAGTAAATGTAGAACTTAAAATTGATGCTGACAAGTGGAAAGAATTGTTTGCTTATTAATCCTCATAATTTTTAATGCTACTGCCCAAGATGAATTTATATTTTGGGCAGAACTTTCTAATAAAAATTTTATTCTTTATCATCAAAATGAAACTATTTCTATGGCTATGACTAAAAGTAAAAATAAAAATTTAGAATATGCTTGTGAGTTAGCATATACGCCAAGTGATTTGAAGTCTTTAATACGCAATGATTTTGGTATGGTGGCTGAAGAAAAGATGACAAAGCTGGATAAATTTAACTTTTTAAATGCTCACAAAAATGATTTAATTGATTGTTTTTTTAACTCAAAAATAGATGTAAAAGACTTTGTAAAAAGTGAACAAGCAAGTGCGCAAAGTGAAACTTATGTGAGAATTTTGCCGCTAAGATTTATAGTTGAATTTCACGATAATAGTGCCTTTGTATATTATCTTAAATAAATACAAAGCTTGCTTTTATAAAAATCAAGTTAAAATACTTAAAAAAATATTAAGAGTAAAAGATGTATAAAAGTATCCCTCGTTATTTATTATTTAAATACCTGCGTTTTGATAAAGATCAACCCTTTATTATGCTTTCAAAAATTTTAGCCTTTTTAGGTGTAAGTATAGGACTTTGTGTGCTTTTAGTTGCAATGGCCATTATGAATGGCTTTGATAAAGAATTTGAGAGAAAACTTTTTACTATGAATTACCCTATCACTATATTACCGCGTTTTGGAGCAAATGTAGATGATAAATTATTACAAGAATTAAGAAGCAAATTTCCAAATTTATTATTTAGCCCTTATATTACTACTCAGGTTATAGCAAGAAATGATTTAAAATTGGAAGGCGGTATGCTTTTTGGGGTTAATTTTGAAGATGAAAAAAAGATCAATGAGGTAGTAGCTCAAGCTTTAGAAGATAAAAAATTAGATAATTTTGATATTTTAATTGGTAAGGGTTTAAAAGATGAATTTGGACTTGATTATAATGAAAAAATTACCTTAATTTTTTCCAATCTTAATGCAAGCGGACTTTCGCTTATTCCAAAAGTTAAAAGATTTGATGTTATGGCTGATTTTTCTTCAGGTTTGTTAGCTTATGATAAAGCTTATATGTATACAGATGTAAAAGCTTTAGCTAAGATTTTGTCATATCCCCAAGGAAGTTATGATGGGGTACATGTATATTCAAATAAGCCTTTTGAGGATATTAAACAAATTGAAGCTTTCTTGGGTGCAAGATATGCTAGTATAGGCTGGTGGGAGCAAAATGGAAATTTCTTTGCAGCATTAGCTTTAGAAAAAAGAGCTTTGTTTATAGTATTGATGTTGATTATTTTGGTCGCAAGTTTAAATATAGTAAGTTCTTTATTAATGATAGTAATGAATCGTCGTAGTGAGATAGCTTTGCTGCTTTCTTTGGGAGCTAGTAAGTTAGAGATTAAAAAAACATTTTTTTCTTTAGGATTTTTGATAGGTGGAGGTGGTATCGTAGCAGGTGTGATACTTGCAGCTATTGCTTTGTGGATACTTGGAAATTTTGACATTATTTCTTTACCAAGTGATGTTTATGGCATGAGTAAGCTACCTTTGGAGCTTTCTTTTGTTGATTTTTGTACTACGATTTTTGGTGCTATTATGATTGTGAGCCTGTCTTCTTATTATCCTGCTAAAAAAGCAACACAAGTAGATATTTTAGATACTTTAAGAAACGAATAAATTGAAAAATTTATTCGTTTAAGAATTTTTGAATTTCATTGAAAAAGTTTTCATAACTGATATCTTTAATGGTTTTAATAAATTTTCCATTCTCATCAATCAAATAAAATTCGCCACTATGTGCTATAGAATATCCCATAGCGGAATCTTTAAGATTGATTTTTTCATATACTACGCCATAATTTTTAGTAACTTTTTCTAATTCTTTTTCATCTTTAGCAACCAATGCAGTTGAATTTGGGTAAAAATACTTAACCCATTGGCTAGTTTGAGTTAAGTTGCTATCTCTTGCTGGATCTAGTGAGATAAATATCACATGAGCTTTTTCTTTATTTGGCATTTTTTCTAAAACATTAGCAATCAAGGCAAGCTCACTAGGACAGACATCAGGACAATATGTATAGCCAAAATATACAATTAGTTTTTTACCGATAAAATCTTTTAGACTAAGTATGCCTTTTTCAGAATTTAAGTGAAAATTGTATTTGTTGTTTTCAAAATACTGCACAGATATAAAAAATACTCCAAAAATTACCACAATTAATAAAAAAATATTTATTTTTTTCATATTTTACCTCTTTACATCAAAGTCAAAATAAAAACCTAGTGGAGTTTCATCATCAAAAAGCTCTATTCTAAAACGCATTATATCTAGAGTGCAAGAACTTAAAACTAATTTAGCATGATAAGTATTGTTTATTTTTTTAAATTGTGGAACAATATCTCCCATATACATATTAAGTCCATAAACCCTAGCATTAAGTTTTTTAAACTCACCTAAATTGGTAATATTTAAATCAAGCTCATTTAATGTAGTAATAGGCTTTGGATTTAAATTTACTAAGACTTTTTTATCCTTAAAATTGTATTCACATTCTTGAATGTTTAGATCACATGTTAGAGGTGTTAAAGTGGTAATTAATTCTCTCTTTTTCCCGGTATTTGATGAATTGGTGTAAAAATAAGCCCCGCATATAGCAAAGACTATAGCTAAGGCAAAGACAAGTAGATTTTTCATTATTTTTTAATGCTTCTTGACTTGATATCTTTTAGTTCAATTGTGCTATTATCATCAAAATAAAGAGTTAGATTGGCCTTTGTTTGCGGTGTGATATTTTCTTTGAGATTTAGTATCATAATGTGCATCCCACCAGGTTTAAGTTCGGTGCTTGAATTAGCTTTTATTGTGATTTGAGGAATTTGAACCATCATTTTTTTACCATCTTTCATAATATGATCATGAATTTCAGCTGTATCGCTTAATGAACTTTGAGCTTTTATGAGTTTAATATCTTTGTTTGAGTTGTTTTTAAGTTCTAAAAAAAATGCCGTTGTTTTAGAATTAGGTGGAGTTTGTCTTACATAAGGATCATTTATAGTAATTTGATTTGAAAAAGCAAAAGTGCTTAGTATGGCTAAACTAAGTAATTTTTTCATTATTTTTCCTTTTTTTGTTTTTGGTTATTTGTAAACATTATACACGGAAAAAATTAAAAATATATTTATTGTAAAAATATTATAATTAGCTCTTTGTTGTTTTAATTTTTAATAGAAAGGTGAAAATTGTTTAAAATTATATTAGCATTGTTTAGTTTGGCTGTGTTTGCAAATGCAAATAATCTTGCAAAAATTTATCTAAACGAAGGTATTGATGCAGTTGAAAGGGTATTGGAGCAAGAGTTAAGTAAAAAAGATTTTTGGCTTGATGAGATAAAAGACAAAAATATTAGTTTAGGATATTATGAGGAAAATGTTGCAATAGTTTTAACAAATAAAAGTGATAAAATTATTAGAGTTTATCACTACAATGATGGAAAAGTAGAAAAGAAATTTATCCAAAGGGATGTTTTAACAGGTTTAGCTGGAGATAAAGAAGTAGAAGGAGATTTAAAAACTCCAATAGGTTTTTACGAACTTGGAAAGAAATTTTATCCTGGTGATCCATATTATGGCCCATTTGCATTTGCAACAACTTACCCAAATGTTTTAGATAAAACTTTGGGTAAAACAGGTGGTGGTATTTGGATTCATGGCTATCCTTTAGATGGAACACGCTTGGATACTTATAAAACTAGAGGTTGTATTGCTGTGCATAATGATTTATTGGAAGATTTTAATAAATTAGTAGCTGATAGAAAATCTTATGCAATGACAGAAGAGAAAAATAAAGTAAGAGCAACTCATGATGAAATAGCGATTTTACTAGCTAATTTATTTGCCTGGAAAGATAGTTGGCAAAAAAGTGATATAAATAAGTATTTATCTTTTTATGATAAAAAAATTTTTAAACATAATAATAAATCCACTTATGAGCAATTTGCAAAAAATAAAGAAAGAATTTTCGCAAAGAGAGAAAAAAAGAGCATTAAATTTTCAGATCTTAGCATAAGTCCTTATCCAAATGATAAAAATGAGAAAATTTTTAGAATAGGATTTTATGAAGACTATCGTAGTACTAACTATAAATTCAAAGGAGAAAAAGTCCTTTATGTTAAGCTAGTTGAAGATAAAATGCAAATTTTAGCTGAACAATAATGGCATATATAAAAATTGATCGTTTGGCTTATGAGTATAATCTTGACTTGATAGCCTCTAAAGCAGGAGGTTATCAAAAAGTAATATGTGTTTTTAAAGATAATGCTTATGGACATGGAGCTAAGCTTTTAGCTCCTATAGCTAGAGCAAAAGGTATAAATTTTATAGCGGTAAAAAATGAAGCTGAAGCAAAAGAGCTTGAAGATATTTTTGATAATATCTTAATTCTATCCCATCATCCACATGGCAATGAAAGTGAAAAATTTATTTATGCTTTAAATGATAAAAATGATATTAAAAAATTCAAGCAAAATATAAAAATTCATTTAGTTGTAGATACAAATATGCATAGAAATGGAATTATACCTGAAGAAATTCAAGAAGTGATACAAGAACTACAAAGTAATAATTTAATACTTCATGGAGTGATGATGCACTTTGCAGGAAGTGATGAAATAGATGCTAGTTATTTTGTGCAAAAACAAAAATTTAAACAAGCTAAAGAGCTAATATATACTTTGCTTTGTGATGAAGCTAAAAAGCTTATATTTCATTCACATAATTCTGAAGCATTGTTTAGAGCAAGCGAGCTTGGGTGCGATGAGTATTGTAGAGTAGGGCTTGTGCAATTTGGCTATGCGCATTTTAATAAAGACTTACGCAAAGTTTTAAGTTTATGGGCTGAAAAATTAAGCCAAAGAGCGTTGAAAAAAGGTCAAAGTGTTGGTTATGGTGGTGTATATAATGCAAAAGAAGATCTTGAAATAGCAACTTATGATTTAGGTTATGCAGATGGGCTTTTGCGTTATGATGGAAAACAAGATTTTTTTCTTCCTAATGGTAAGAAATTGCTTGGAAAAATGTCTATGGATAGTTTTTCTTGTGAGAATGATGAAGATGAAATTTGTGTTTTAAATGATGCAAATATTATGGCTAGTTTTTTTAATACTATCAACTATGAAATTTTAGTCAAACTTTCTCCAAATTTGAAAAGAATTTTAGTTTAAGATAAAAAGTGTTAATATATCTAAAGAAAGGGCAAATATGGCATTTTTAAATTGGGCTATTTTAATTTTATTTTTATTTATAGTATTTTTATTGATAAATCGTTACGAGAGAAAAATAAAAATTTTATATAAAAATATTGAAATCTTGAAAAACGAGTGTAAAAAAAATAGTGAAAATATAGAAAAAAATAGAATTTTAATAGAAAAAAATAGATCAAATATCGAAGATATAAAAATTCAAGATTAATTTTTATCTTGAAGTATTTTTGCTATCAATTCTAATGGATGTAAAAAATGCGTGGAGGATTTTTCATGCTCTAATGCATTTGAAATTTGCATTCTACAAGCTGAACATTCTGCACTGATAATTTCCACATTGCTTTTTTGTATATTTTGAGCTTTTCTTATACCAACTTGCAAAGCTTTTTCATAGTGATCAGTTTGCATACTAACACCGCCAAAACCACAGCATTCATTTGAGTTAATAAGTTCTTTGAAAGTATAGTTTTGTTTAAGCAAGGCTCTAGGTTCTTTAAAAACACCTTGCATTTTTCTTGCATGACAAGGATCGTGGTATGCAATTTTTGTCTTTAATTTTTTCTTTGTTTTTAAAAGCTCTTCTAGTTTAGTATATTCATAAAAATATTTTGTTGCAAGTAGTATTTTACTAGAAATATTTTTAGCTCTTATAGCCCATTCTTCATCTTTTTGCATGTGGAAAAAATGTTCATAGTCTATATTAATCATCGCAGAACAGGTTGCTTCGGGGATAATGATATAATCTAGAGTTTTTAATTTTTCTTCAAAATAAACGATATTTTTTTTAGCTAAAATTTCTACACTTTTAAAATCTCCAGTAAAATAATGAGGAGCACCGCAACAAGATTGATCTTTTAGTAAATCTACATTGATTTTAAGATGTTTACAAATTTCAAGCAAAGCAAAGCCCGTATTTGTATAAGAGTAATTTGACAAGCAGCCTATAAAAAGTCCTATGGTTTTTTCACCTTGATTATTTATGAAATCAGGATTAGAAGCTAGAAAGCTTTTTTTAGCTAAAGAAGGAAGCAAGCGATCTTTTTTAATTAAAGGTAGGTTAAATTTAGCTTTCATTCCCAAATTTTTATGTTGTAAACTAAAAGCACAGCTTTGGAAAACATAACCAAATCTTGCTAAAATATCTAGAATTTTTCTGCGTCTTAGAAAAAAGAAAGCAAGTTTTTTGTACCAAGCAATGCCAAATTTTTGTGCTATATCGTAACGCACTTTTTCAATAGCGCTATCCACTCTTAAATGGCTTGGACAAACTTCAACGCAATTTGTACACAAAAAACATGATTCAAATATTTTTTTAAGATTTTTATCAAGCTCTAGTTCTTGGTTTTCATAAGCACTGATTAAATCTAAAAAGCCACGAGGGGAAGTACTCTCATCACGATTTATTTCATGTATGGTGCAAACTGGTATGCATTTTCCACATTTTACGCAAGCATTAGAAATTTCATTAACATTTAACATATTAAACCGTTTTAGAGAAAACTTTTTTATCTTCGCTAATGCGTTTTAAATATTTATCAAAACACATAGCAATATTACGGATTAAAAGTACTCCTGTTTCATTAACTTTGATATGAGTTTTATCTATGTTGATAAATTCATTAAGTTTTTGGAGTTCTTCTAAATCTTGCTTAAAATATTCAAAAAAATCAATCTTAAATTTACTTTCAATATTTTTTATATTAAGAGCAAAATTACTCATAAGTTCCATAATAACAGCTTTTCTTAGTTCATCATCATCATCAAGCATAATACCTTTTTCGCAAGGCAATCGACCTTCATCGATAGCCTTTTCGTAGCTTGGCATATCTTTGAAATTTTGCATATAGTGTCTTTTACCTTCGCCTATACTTGTTAGGCCAATCCCGATTAAATCGGTTCCGCCTTTTGTAGTATAGCCTTGAAAATTTCTATGCAAACTACCATTTTCTAAGGCTTTAAAAAGTTCATCTTGTGGTTTTGCAAAATGATCCATTCCTATCATTTTATAACCATTTTGAGTTAAAAATTTTTCACAATATTCTAAAATTTGAAGTTTTACATCAGGGCTTGGTAGAGTGTTTTCGTCAAATTTTCTCATATTTTTTTTAAGCCAAGGCACATGTGCATAATTAAAAATAGCAAAGCGATCGGGATTAATCAGCAGTGCTTTTTCTAAAGTTTGCTTAAAACTTTCTAGACTTTGATAAGGAAGGCCATAAATTAAATCCATATTTACTGAATTTATCCCTTTTTTTCTTACCATATCTACTGCATTTTTGGTAAGTTCAAAAGGTTGAATTCTATGAATTTCCTTTTGAACCTTTTCGTTAAAATCTTGCACACCAAAACTAATACGGTTGAAGCCATTTTGAATTAAAACATCAGCTTGTTCTTCATTTAAGAATCTAGGATCAATTTCACAACTTACTTCACTATCTTGGGTAAAATTTGGAAAAATGCTTTTTATTTTAAAAATCAAACTTTGCAATTGTTTAGCAGAAAAAAAAGTAGGTGTACCACCACCAAAATGCATTTGAGCTACTTCTCTTTGTGTGTCAATGGTATTTGTTAAAAGATCAAGTTCTTTAAAAAGATAATTTAAATACCTTTCTTTACTTTCTTCTTTTGCGGTATATATTACATTACAACCGCAAAAATAACAAGCACTCCTGCAAAAAGGCAAATGAAAATATAAAGATAATTGTGCTGTTTGTTGTTTTAAAATTTTTATATAGTCTTCATATTTAAAATGGGTGTTAAATTCTACTGCAGTAGGATAAGAAGTGTATCTAGGTCCTGCTTTGGAGTATTTAACAAAATTTTTATAATCTCTCATTTTTTGCCTTTTTGCATCATTTCTTTCATGTTTATAAATAAGTTAGGATGTTTTGTATGAATATTGCTGATTAATTGATCTAAATCAATATTAACTTCTTTTATACCTTTGGAAACTTGATGTTTAATCTCATCCATTGCAACTGTCCATACATCATTAAAGTCAATAGGAATTTGTTGATAGATAGCCTTTTCTAGTTTAAGTTCAAAATTATCATTTTGTATCTTTTTGGCACTTTGTAAAAACTCAATCAGAGTTTTTACAGAAAACATAGTTTTAACTTCATCATTTTCATCTACTATAAACCATGGTTCGGGTGCTAAATTATGGCCATTTTTTAGACTTAACTTTTTTTCTTTATCGTTAATGTGGGTTAGATGAAATATAGTTTGATTGTGTTTTTCTATGCCCAAATGATTAGATAATTCATTGATTACATCTTGAGAGCTTTTTTTGCTTAGACTATTCAATCTCACTCCTTATTTGTTAATAATTTTGCAATTTCTTTTGCATGATAAGTTATGATAAGCTTAGCTCCAGCTCTTTTAAAAGCAAGCATAGTTTCAAGTACTATTTTTTCATAGTCAATCACACCTGCTTTTTGACCTGCTTTTAGCAAAGCATATTCCCCGCTTACATTATACACACAAAGTGGAAGTTTAGAATGATTTGCTATATCTTTTACTACATCTAAATACGCAAGTGCTGGTTTTACCATTAAGATGTCAGCGCCTTGTTTTTCATCTTCTAAGCTCTCACATAAGGCTTCTTTACCATTAGCAAAATCCATTTGATAGGTTTTTCTATCTCCATAACTTGGTGCAGAATCAGCCACATCTCTAAAAGGCCCATAATAGGCTGAAGCAAATTTAGTAGAATAAGCCATAATAGGTAAATTTTCAAAACCATTTTCATCTAAAGTTTTTCTTAAAGTTTCAATAATACCATCCATCATGCCGCTTGGTGCTATCATATCTGCACCGTTTTTAGCATGAATTAGAGCTTGTTTGGCTGAAATTTCTAAAGTTAAATCATTATCTACGCTTTTACTTTTTGGATCAATAATACCACAATGCCCATGATCAGTATATTCACAAAAACAAAGATCGGTAATTACTACCAAATCAGGAAATTTTGCTTTAATAGCTCTTAGACTTGTAGCAATCAAGCCATCATCGCTTAATGCATCACTTCCACAACTATCTTTTTTGGAACTTTCTAACACGCCAAATAAAATAATCGCTTTAATACCAAGATTAATTAACTCCTCACATTCTTTTAAAATTTCATCTAAGCTCATTTGAAACACACCTGGCATAGATGTGATTTCATTTTTAATATTAGCACCATTGATAACAAAAAGTGGATAGATTAAATCATCTAAATTTAAGGTATTTTCTTTTACTAAGCTTCTAATATTCTCATTAAGTCTTAATCTTCTAAAGCGTTTAAACATAAATTTCCTTTTTGTTTGTTAAAATTGTTTAAATTCTAGCATATTTTTTATAAAAAAGGTAAAGTAAAATAATGACTATTCAAATTTCTGAAATAGCAAAACTCCCCACTCGTTTTGGGGAATTTAATATACAAAGTTTTAAAGAAAATGATAAAGAACATCTTTGTATTTTTAAAGGAAAATTGGAAAAAGAAGTTAATATTAGAATCCATTCAGAATGTTTAACAGGGGATGTTTTAGGAAGTTTAAAATGTGATTGTGGAGAACAGCTTGATTTTTCTTTAAAATACATTCAAGAGCATGGTGGTATGGTGATTTATCTAAGGCAAGAAGGAAGAGGTATAGGACTTTTTAATAAAATTAATGCTTATGCTTTGCAAGATAAGGGTTTTAATACCATAGAAGCAAATCATCAATTAGGTTTTAAGGCAGATGAGCGTAGTTATGAAATAGTAGAATTTATACTTAAGCATTATAAGATTTCTAAAATTAACCTTTTAACTAATAATCCTGAAAAGCTAAATTCATTAAAAGAAAAAATTAATTTAAGAGTGCCTATTTTAATAAAAGCAAATCGTTTTAATAAAGATTACTTAGAAATTAAATATACACAAATGGGACATCTAAATTGAAAAAATACGAAGAGCAATTAAATTTTTTAAAAGATTTTGCAAATAAAGATGATTTTTTTAAAAAAATCACGCTCTATAAAGAGTTGTTAGAAAAATTTAATGCTGTGCATAATTTAACTCATTTTGAAAATATAGATGAAAATATTATTGATAGTGTTAAAATTTTAGATTTTTATGATTTGAGTAATAAAAAAAAGATCATTGATATTGGAAGCGGGGCTGGTTTTCCTGCATTATTTTTAGCTTGTATTTTGCAAGATAATGAATTTTTTCTTTTTGAGCCTAGCGCTAAAAAGGCCTCATTTTTAAGGGTGGTTAAAACTGAACTTAATTTGATAAATGTAAATATCATAAAAGAAAAATTACAAAACTATCCACCTTTTAAAGTAGATTTAATTACTTCAAGAGCTTTAATGGATGTAAAACCTTTGGTAGAAATTTCAAATGGTTTTTATGATAAAAATACTTTATTTTTGCTTTATAAAGGAAGTGAAATTTATGATGAATTGCAAGAATTGAAAGATTATCAAATTTTTAATCAAGGCTTTAGGAATTATTGTCTTTTAAAGATAAAGGAAAAACTATGTTAATTTTTGGACATCCTTTGATAAATATGCAAAAATTTAGTTATTTTGAAAATATTTTTATCAAAACAAATGTAAATTGTTTTAATTACAATGAACAAAATATAAAAAGTGCAAAAGAGGAAAAAATAGATTTTGCTATATATGCCAAGAATGAGGAAGAAATTTTACTTTCTAATGCACTAGGAGCAAAATATATTTTAATAGAAGATGAGAGATTGGCAAAAATTGCCTCAAAAATGGCTGAGTTTTATATGTTTGACTCTAAAATTTTATTTTTACTTGATGTTTTAGATAATAATTTAAAAAAAGCTTATGAGCTAAGCGTTGATGGAGTTTGTT
>NZ_JAKMSX010000029.1:0-1237 GCF_025772865.1 Campylobacter sp. CNRCH_2014_2452 | reverse complement strand
TACAAATCCCCCTTACTCATACTTTCTTTATTCTTGCTTTTTTCTTTTTCATTATTTGGATTTGAAATTTCTATTTCTTTAAAACTTTTAGAGCATTCTTTATCTGTGTATAATCTAACACAATACTTTCCCCAAGTCTTACCTATGCTAAAAGGATAATCTTTTAAAAAATCAGGTTGTTTGTTGTAATTAATCTCATTGATTTTAAAATAATACTTTCCTTCAGGTAAGCTTCCAAATTTATCTTTAATACTTTCATCATCATAGTAAAAATATGCTTTTTTCTTGGTAGTTTTATCTTTTATATCTTGATAAAAACTAAAAGCAATTTGTTTATTTGATGGTTTTAAATTATCAGCTTTAGCTACTCCACTTCTTGCCATATAAGAAGATATTAAATCTTTTCCTTTAAAATGATATAAATAAAAACCATCATATTTAAAATAATCTTTATTTTTAAACCTAAGTATAAGTCCTATTTTATGATTGATATAATTATTAAATATTCTTTTGCTATCTTGTAAGGGTTTGGCTAAATAAGCTTTATTATCTTCTAATCTAACTTTAAAACTATGACAATTACTAAAGTCTTTTTCTCTATCAAATCTTATTTTACCTTCTTTATTAGTTTTTAATTTTAATACGCTTTGCTTGATTAGTTTTTCATGATCATACCCTTTTATACTAATACTAGCATTATCAATAGCCTTGCCATGTTCATCTTGTATGATAAGGCTGATGTAATTTGAAGTAGCAGTGTTGTTTATAATGTTAGTGTTATTGTGGGTTAAATTTAGATCTTGATGGTTTAAATCATCATAAGCATAGTGCTTGCTTATCTTTTTAGGTTCTAATTTTATATTTAAACTATTTTTAGCTAAAACATAGTTTTTAATCTTACAATGATAATAATCATAAGTAATGTTTAAATCTTTTAAAGCATATAAATTATTCTCATCATATTTAAGATAATAATTTATTTTTTCATCATTGAAAGAAAAAATTTCATCTTCCTTTGCGCCTAAAAGAAGTTTTTCATAAAAAAATACTCTTGTTTTTAGTTTATTAAAATCTAGATTATAGTTTTGTTCTAATAAAGCTATATCGATTAATGACTCATCTTTAACAAATATATCACAATTGTTCTCATAAAGATGTAAAAGATTTGACATAGATGAAGCATTGTCAAAAAATATAAGCTTTTTATTTTTTTCTTTGTTTTCTAAGATGAAGTGGC
>NZ_JAKMSX010000028.1:0-1339 GCF_025772865.1 Campylobacter sp. CNRCH_2014_2452 | reverse complement strand
TCTTTAGCATAAGCTAGTATTTTAGCTCGAAGTTCTTGCGGAAAATTATATCTATATATGGCAGGAATTCTTGGATCAAGGAGTTTATCAAGCTTATGTCTTTTATAATACCATTCTAGATTTTCAGGGGTAAAATAATAAGGTGCATTAGGATAGCCTTGAGGAGGAGTTAGGGCTGCTAGTTTGGCATGTAGTATTAAAGTATCATTAAAAAGTTGTGCTTCTTCTTCACTCCAATCATTAGGTGTATCGGTTCCATAGCCACTTACCATACCATTATAATACCCTCCCCTATGGCGATCAAATTCTCTTCTGCTTTCATAAGTAGAATCTACATCCCTTGGATCTTTTATCTTACCCTCAACTATATCACTTCTTAAGGCTTTATACATACTTCCAAATTCATCGCGAGCAATTCTATATTTATTATAATCAATTATCCAATCTACTCCCATAATCTCATCTATAAAAGGAAGCATACCAAATTCATCAGGTTTTAAAGTCTTAGCTAAGGTTTTAATCTCTTGTTCTCTTAAAGGATTTTTATGCACTCCTACTAAACCACTTCCTACAGCAATATCAGCATAACCATAAATAGCACCTAATAAATTAGGTTTATCTAATATACTACTTCCTCCACTTAATTGTATATAAAGTATAGTAGCTTGGATAAATCTTGCATTAAAACCATTTTGAAACATATCATTGGCTAGATATTTATAATCACCTAATATTCCTGCTGCCATACCCCATTCATTATGAAATAAACTTGATCTTAGATTATGTTTATTATCATCTACTATTCTATATAATTTTTCATATTTAGGATCTACATTTCCTTTTTCATCTACAGCTCCTATAGCTTCATAAGGTATATCTATAACAACACTTCTTATACCACTTCTTATAACTAAATACTTATATCTTTCTTTTTTAGTTTTTAAAGATTTATAATAAGCTTTTTCTGCTTTAGTCCAAGGAGCTATGCTTCCTTTAATAGGATCTTTTAAATAAATACTTTGCCAATCTTTAAATTCAAGCAAAGTAGAACTTTGCCCTGTATAAAGATTAGGATCTAAATATCTGGGTTTATAGTCTTTGTAGGGGGAGTTTTGTTTGATATTGTGTGCTTCAAACAAAGCTTTAGAATATTCTTGGGTGTATTTGCCTACTTCACGCCCATCTTCTCTTTTATCAAATATAATTTGATTTGTATTTTTATCAACTTCTAATATAAGTCCATTAGAAGTATAAATCTCGTAAATATCTTTATTACCACTCATTTTTATCCTTTCATCCTATATACAAACCATCTTCCATGATTATAGTAGTGGCTAAT
>NZ_JAKMSX010000027.1:0-1382 GCF_025772865.1 Campylobacter sp. CNRCH_2014_2452 | reverse complement strand
ACTTTTATTAGTTAATTGAAGCAAAAATATAACATCTTTTATAACTTGTAAAATATCATTTGCTACTTCACCATAGCCCCAAGTAAAGATAATATGATTATCATCTATATTTGTAGCACCAAATAATAAAGAAGGTGCAAAAATTAAAGCACTAAGGAATAAAATGTAAAATCTTTTCATCAATTGTATTAAAGAAGTTAAAGAGTTTGTTTGATATAATTATATTAAGGGTGCAACGCCAAAGGGGCGCAACCCTTTAGCGTTAATTTACCGCCCAGAAGGGAGGTGAGCATAATGCTAACAAAAATTATCCTTATAATTATACTCTTAACACTTTGCTATGTCAAGGCTCATTGAGTACCCCCTGCTTTTGCAGGGTTTAGGATAATCCCTTTGGCTTACCAAACAAACTTTTAACTAAACTCTATCTCCTTTCTATAATTTTATTTTTCTTTTTAATTAGTAGGTTTTCTTGTTAAATTCTCAAGATTGCTTTCAACCTTTTCTTGTATTTTTATAGAATCAGCTTGTATTTTATCTACATCAATACTTCCAACAATATCAGCAATAAAATCACTTAAATCTATTTCACTAAAATCTAACTTTTGAAATTCTTCTGGAGTAAATCCTCTACAATCAGGACTCTTTGGAGAACCCCAACCTCTTCCAATTTGTGGGCGTCCTTGTTCATTAAATATTCTTGCTAATTTTGAATTAAAACAACAATGTGTTTTTTTATGCTGAATACAAGCTATGAATTTAATTTTTTTAGAGCAATATTCACCAACTTCTACACATCTATTTTGCTTATTGAGTTTTGCTAGCTTTTTTTCATCTTCTTTACAAGGTACAAGCCCTATAAATACTTTATCTTTATCACAGCAACCACCACCAGTTAAGCCAAAAAATTTGTCTTTAGAGCGACATCTATTATCTTTTTTATTAAAGATAAAAATTTGTCCTCTATAAGAACCATCATATTCCCAACCATTATTATTTTCATCATTAATACCAACTTGAGCATCATCATCTTCAATATCGCTAGCACCTTCTATGCAAGGAAACGGAGAACATTGATACTTATTATCTGTTAAAACACATTCTCTTTCTTCATTAAATGGACATACTTTCCTACTTTTAACGCAATTGTTTGCAGGTGGTATTGAAGAATTACAAGTATCATTAAAACCATCATTGTTAGAATCTATCACTAGATTATCTAAGCTTTTGGAATGGTAATTTCAATAAACGATATGTTGTCACAACATATACTAGAAATCCAAAAGAAAGTAGTATATTGTGAAACTCAAAAAATTAGCAGATAAAATCACTGATTCAACTCCTTGATTTTTTCTATATTGATCTCACATTGCTTATAGTGA
>NZ_JAKMSX010000026.1:0-1429 GCF_025772865.1 Campylobacter sp. CNRCH_2014_2452 | reverse complement strand
AATTTAAAAATAGCAAAAGATAGTGCTATAGTTGCAGACAATGTCAATCAAATAGCTAATGATATCTTAGAAGATGCTAGGAAGAAAAAATTCTAAATAAGTTAAACCCTTAATGGGTTTAACTTTGATACTCTATTAAATCTACATTTTACATTCAAGCCCACTATTAGAAATACCAAACAAATATTAATTAATTAAAAATAAAAAAATTATTTTTTTAGGATAAAATACATCCTTTTTAAAAACACATAAAGGAGATACATTGTTTTCAAATTTAAAAATAGGGACCAAAATAGTTGGAGTTGTAATTTCCATAGTAATGCTAGGTATTATAATCTTAGCAAGTATTTTTTCCATACAAGCTTCAAATATCTTACACACTGAAGCAGATAAACTACTTCAAATTAATGCTTTTAGATATGCAAATATCGTCCGTGGAGCAACAGAAAGTGTTTATTCAACTTTACTAGGAGTAGAAGATACTATAAAAAATACTATTTCAAATGAAAATAGTATTGATGATACAGAAGTGCAAAATATTTTAGAAGGTGTGCTTGATTCAAATGAAAAAATTGCATATATGTATGTTCATTTTTTTAATACCCCAATCAATCAAAATACCAACCCAAAACTACTTACAAATCAGCATAAATTTTTAATGTTACTTCATGATACTTCTTTAAAAACAGAAGGCGGCGTGCAATTAGTTCAAGCATATGATGCATTTTTACAACAACAAAGTATTAATAATGCTATATCAACACAAAAAGAATCAATAGGAAAACCTCAAATTTTCAACATCAATGGTGAAGAAATTTTTGCATACAATATTGTAATTCCAATCTTTAAAAATGGAAATATTATAGGTGTAGTTGGAGCTTTAGGAAGTTTAACGCATTTTAGAGGAGAGCTAACAGATCCAAAAAGAAGTATTTTCAAAGATGATCAAAGATTATTACTTGGTGCTGAGGGTCTAATAGCAGTTAGTCCTGTTTCTAAATTTACAGGAAAAAGTATTTCAGAAGCAAATCCTCATCCTAGTGCAAAAACATTAATACAATTACAAAAAGATAAAATAAATACTGTTTTTGACTTTACTCGCGCAAGCGATGGAAAGAAAAATAGAGCAGCAATAGCTACTTTTGATCTTTGGGATAACTCACAAGATGCTTGGTCTATTGTGACTATGGCTCCAGTTGATTCTATACAAATGCCTATTACAAAACTTATAACAACCATAGCATTTATATCTCTTTTTGTTATTTTAGTAATTGTGATAATAGTATTTGTATACATAAACAAAGCAGTAAGCTCAAGAATTGTTAATTTACAAAACAACCTACTGCACTTTTTTAAATTTATCAATCATGAAACCAAAGATACTATTTTAAGTAAAGATACTAAAAGCAATGATGAGTTAAGTATCATG
>NZ_JAKMSX010000025.1:0-1650 GCF_025772865.1 Campylobacter sp. CNRCH_2014_2452 | reverse complement strand
AAAAATTCCAAAACTTTAAGTCATTTTGCTAAAGCTTATAGGGGTAAAATACTAAGAGTATTAGCAAGTAAAAATATACATAATAAAGAAGCTTTGCTTAAAAATCTACCTAATGATTTAAAAATAAAAGAAATTAAAATACAAGGATTAAAAGAAGAGATAATTTTAGATATAGTAAGCTAAGCCTTTTGGCTTAGCTTTTATAATTAGAATTTGTATAGAGCTTCAAGTCTGATGAATTGATCATCGCTATCATGAACACCATTGGTGTTATAATCTTCAGTTAAGTAAGAATAGAAGCCGCTAAATGTAAGTTTTGGACTATATGCGTAAGATACTCTTGCAATATATTCATTTTTATCTATATCATGACCAACTTGTTCAGATTTACCACCGATATAATCAAATCCTACTCTAACAGTTTCAGCAAAAGTATAACCTAAACCTGCAAAATAGAAGAAGTTTTCACCTGTACTACCTCTTAAATCACTACCTTCAGAATAGAAAATTTGCTCACCTGGAGCGATTACTCTACCTTTATCTTCTAAAACTACTAAGCTAGCTTTGTCTTTTTCACCATAACCAACGATACCTGCTTGGAAATCAAAAGCAGAAATTTGTCCTTGTAATTGAGCAGCGTAGAAATTGCTATTATCTAGACCTAATTTTTCTTTATCACTATCTAAGCTATTTCCTAAGTATTGAGCTTGGATTTTGAAGTTAGCCATATCATTGAATGCAAATTTATAGCTAGCATCTACTGCATATAAAAATGCCCAATTATTTGAATAAGCAGCCCATACTTGGAAAGCAAATGGATCAAAATCACCTAATACAGCAGCACCATATAAAGAAGTATCAGCAATACCTAAACCTGTAAAATCTCCATCGCTTGTAACATTGAAGCTATCAAACCAATAACCAGCAAAAGTTAAACCTTCGATAGAATTATTAAGAATTTTAGCTCCTGTTCCTACTGCATCATCAGTCCAAATAGAACCAACTTCCATTTTACCAAAGATTACATTTGTAGCGTAAGCTTCATTAGTATATTCTAAGTAAGCTTGTTGAACTGCAAAAGTACTATCAGTATCAGTTTCAGCTTTAGCATTTGGGCTATTAAAACCAAGTTCACTTGTACTATATTGGAATTGAACAAAAGCTTTGAAGTTATCATCTAAAGCTGCTTTGAAATTTAATTGAGATTTAAATTTATGCTTGTTTTCTTTAGAGCTGTTGTAACCATCTACAATTGTATTGCCAATATCTCTTCTATCAGATTCAAATCTATATCTGAACATTCCTGATACATCAACATCTTTTATAGCTTCTTCAAGTGAAACAGCGTTAGCTGCTGAAAAAGCACCTGCAGCTAAAGCTGCTACTAAACTAAGTTTAACTAGTTTCATGAGAATTCTCCTTATTAAAATTAAAACTATGGCTTGTATTATAGCATAGTTTTATATAAGAATTCTTAAAGTAAATAAAAACGATAAAAATATATTAAAGGGTTGTATTTATAGATTGAATTATCTTTAAAGATCTAGTTTGAAACTAGATCTTTAAAAACTAAGGAGTTATCTATGAATGTTTGCTTTTACAAGTGTAATTATGCTCTTTGATAGTTAATGTTTGGAAACTGAGGGTTTA
>NZ_JAKMSX010000024.1:0-1953 GCF_025772865.1 Campylobacter sp. CNRCH_2014_2452 | reverse complement strand
GCAAGTTTAAAGTCTTTAGTAGGTATTGTTTATTAGCAATAATACTTAAGCTTTGATTGGAATTTAAAAAAGTATTTCTTTCTTGTTTTAATTGAAAGCTTAGCTTTTCATTTAAAGATTTAAATAAAGAATTAAAAATTTCATTTTTTATTTTATTGTCTTCTGTATAAAGTTTTAAATCAAATTGATATTTTTGTTCTTCTTGTTCAATGATTTTTTCTTGTTCTTTTAAATCTTGTATGTTTTTTAAATATTCTTCATCTATAAAATTGTAAGTTGTAGAAGCTATACTTGTTTTAGTTATAAGTTCTTTTTTCTTTGCTAGAGCAAGTTTGTATTGTTTTGAATAGCTAGGGTAGGGGCGTGGAGTGAAGAGGGAGAAAGGATTGATTAGTTTTTGAAAAAAATCATTTGGATGATCAATACATTGACCATTAGGTGTTATAGAATTACTAGGGCATACAACAGGAGGTTTAATTTTATCTCCGATTTTATTAAGCAAATCTTGAGTATTTATTAGCAGTTTTTTTGCTAATTCTTTAATGTTTTCAGAAAAATAGTAAGATATAACACTTCCTCCAGCAAAAATAATTATACCAAAAATAATTTTTCCTCTAAACAAGATAAGTGCTATTTCTTTAGAAATATCTAAGCCTTTTTTTAAAACAAAATCTTGTATAACTTCTTCTCCTAGTTTTACTAAAACTTTAGTTATATCGCCATTGTTAATATACTCTAAGGTATATTCAGTAATTTTTAGTTTGTTATCCACTTTATCTGTAATAACTTGAACTTTTTGAATATAAGGTTGTAGGGTTTCTTTAGTGGGAGAGTTGGGGGAAAGGTTGAATATATTGCCTAAAAAATGAGAGGTATTGCTTATTTCTCCGGTTGCATCTCTACTATTCTCTACAATTTCTTGTCCTTCTCTTAGGGCTTCTTTTATACTTTCTTTAATGTTAATAGTGGTATTGTTTTCATTATGAACACTAATATTATTTTCATTTGCATTCATCTAAGGCCTTTTGGATTTTGTTTAAATAATTACCTATAAAGATTATTATTGCTTTATGATTACTTTTCCACTTTTTATTTATTTCTTCATTAGAAAATTCTAGTGTATCTAATTTTTTAAGTGTATTATAACTTTCTTTCACTTGTTTGAATATTGTCAATTTGTCTTTAAAAGAACATAATTGGGTGTTGTAAAGTAAAAACATTCCTTGAATTGATACTTTTGAGTAAAGAGCCATAGCTTTATACCAAGCTCCCTTATCCAAATAGCCTATGCTATCTAAATAATCATAAAATTCTTCATAGTGCTTTATAAATTTAAGTTTTTCTTTAAAAATTTGTTTTTCTAAATCTTTAGTAGAGGCTCTTAAGTTTAGGTATTTTTGTTTTTCATTTGAGTTTAAATCGCTTATGAAATTAAGATAATTAAAATAGGTTTGCTCTCTACCATGTAGAAAGATAAAAATATCAATGTTGCTTTGAATAAAATTTTGGCAATACCTATCCTCAAATCCAAATAATTTAGCCACCTTAAAATCAAAAATAGCCTTTTGCATTTTTGTATTTAAATCTTTAAAGTCTTCTAGTTTAGGCTGATAATCATCTACAATTTTAATCATATCTTTAGGACTTGGATTTAAAGTCATTTTTTCAAAATTTTTAAAATTTAATTGAGCCTTAGGATGATGATATATTCCCCAATAAATCGTATATAAAGGAGAATAAAGTAATTTTGCAAGCACGGCAAGTATTATGATTAATATAATACAGGGTATATAAAATCTTTTAAGTTTATAAAAAGGTTTTTTCATTTATATTCCTTGATATTCTAAAAATAGTTTTTTATATATTTTTTGTAAAAATTACAATGAAAGTTTTTTAATATTTTAAGCAATTTTTTTACCTTTAAGGTTAGTATTGTTTATTATAGCATTGTTG
>NZ_JAKMSX010000023.1:0-2169 GCF_025772865.1 Campylobacter sp. CNRCH_2014_2452 | reverse complement strand
CAAAAGAAAGATTATAAAAGCGTAATAGCTTAGAATCTTCTTTGGTGTCGTTTTTCTCTAAATTCTCAAGTAAGGTTTTATTTTGAGAATAATTAAATTCTATAACGCTTTTATAAAGTTCTTTTCTTGCATTTAAATAAGTATTTGTGATTTTATCTTTGTGCAATAAGAATATAGTATAAAAGCTAGAATGATAAGGAAATTTTTCTTCGTTAAATAAGGCTTGATTGTTTTGATTAAAACTTGTAAAACTTTCACAAAAATATAAAGCTTTTAATAAATAAAATTCTGAGTTAATGTGGATGTTATCTATTATATCTTTTAGTTTTAATGCTTTATAATCTTTTGATATGCTTTTGAGTAAGCTTTTTTCATTAAGTAAAGATGGCGTTTTTTTAACATCATAAAAAGGATAGTAATAATTTTTTAAATCTTTTGAAATCTTACCATCATAATATAATTGAATTCTTTGCATATTTTTAATTTGTGTTTGATGACAATGTGCTAAGTTATGATAATATTTTTCTTCAGAACTTAAATGAGTTTCATATTCTCTTATAAAATCAATAAAAGAAATACCACTATCTTTTAACCAATCTTCTATTTTAGAATTAATCCACCAAAGAATTATCATACTAGTGCCAACAATACTAATGGCTGCTAAAACACCTAACAAGGTGCTACTTGTAATTGCTATTGCACTATAAGTTGTAATGGCTGCTGTTCTTATTATCGGTATTCCTATTGTAAAAATTTGTGAAGCAATAATTTCAGAACCAATTTTTACAGAAACTTTTAAACCATCTTTTGTTTTTTGATATTCTATTAAAGCATCAATTCCACTAAGGGTATTATCTGCTCTTTTTATGATGATTTTAAAAGGGAGTAGGTAATCTTTAGAGCCAATATCTGTTACATCATCTAAAAAACCAGTGATACCTTTCATGGCTTGAACTTCATTTTGATGCATAAAATTTTCCGTTTTATTTGCATCTTCTATTTCTTTAAGTAGTTTTTCTCCTATTTCATCTACACCTGCATCTTTTAAAAGAATTTGCAATTCTTTTTCTGTTTCGTTTAATTCTTTTCTAGGTAATTCTTCTTTTTGCAATTCTTCGTTCATTGTTTACACTCTTTTAGTTTAGATTGTAGGGTATTGAGCTGATTGATTTGTTTTTGATCGAGTCTGAGTTTTGGATAATTATTGTTTATATTTTCTATTTTCATTTTAAGATAATCATCTTTATAGGCAATAAATTTAATTTTTGAATTTATAAGATTGATATATCTATCAACTGCAATATTAATTTTTTCTATGCCATTTAGAATTGCTATGGTTTTGGGATTATTTAAATCACAAATAGGAGCTATTGAAAGTTCTCTTAGGTACATATTATTAGCAAACGCACCATCTAAGCCAATCAATAGATTAATATATGTTACAATTTCTATTATTTCAAAATCATTATCATTTTTTTTCAAAAAATCCTCTTCTAAACGAGTATTTAGAAAAAATAAAAAATCTTCAAGTGCATCAAATCTTTCCTTATCAAATAAAAAATAAGTTTTATGTCCTATAAAAGTTTTTTCATTATCTAAAAGATAAAGTATAATATCCATATTTATTCTTAAAACAATTCGACTAGCTTTTCTTGAAAGTTCCTCATCTTCATCTAGGAATGAATAAATAGTTAAAATTCTTATATCTTCAATACTAGTTTGTATCATCTTAAGATTTTTAATAATCATTTGTGTAACTTTTTCTTGATTATAGTTTTCTTTGCTTAAATTCTTAGCATATTCTAATTCTTCCTTGCCTTCGTTTTCACTCCATTTGATTAAAGCACTAAGATTTTCTCTTGCTTTATTTTCATTAGCTTCTTTAAATTGTAAAGCTTCTTGGATAAAGTTATAAGCATTGCTAGCAATTATGATAAAAACTAATACAATAAAAACTATAATAGAAATTCTTTTTGATATTTTAAGCAATTTTTTTACCTTTAAAGTTAGTATTATTTATTATAGCATTATTAGATACAATCTTAAAATCTTCTTTTATATCATCTATAATGATATTGCTTTGTTTCGTTTTTAAAGAAGTTTCATTGTTAAAATTTGTGTTTTTTATTATAGTATCTATACTTTCTTTTGTATTGTTTTCTTGATTTG
>NZ_JAKMSX010000022.1:0-5934 GCF_025772865.1 Campylobacter sp. CNRCH_2014_2452 | reverse complement strand
AATAACTAAAATAACTAAAATAACTAAAATAACTAAAATAACTAAAATAACTAATAATAAAAATAAATATAGGATTATATATAAAGTAAGAATAATAAGAATTAACAAGTCCGCAATGAGCTACTTTCCCCCTGCCAGTAAGGCGTAGTATCATCACCCACGATGTGCTTAGCTTCTTGGTTCGGGATGGAGCAAGGCGTCTCCACATCTGTATAATCACGGACATTGTTATTTAAATATTCTATTTAATATAGCATAATAAAAACAATCAATAAGATTTAGATATAAAAATTATTTTTATTTTAACTTTCATCTTATTCTTAAGTTTAGATGTTTTATTGAACTAAATACTTTATTGTTTTATTTTAGAATACTTAAAAAACAATGTTAAGAGCAAGTTCTAATATAAACTTTACTTATAAGATTTTATAAACTTAAGAATGTAATTTTTATATAAATATTTCATATAAAAACACCCAAAGCTTTATCAAAAACCTTAACAAGGAAGTGATGCTTAAATAAGATAAGCCAAACGCTCTATTAGTACTGGTCAGCTAAAGGACTTTCATCCATTACACACCCAGCCTATCAAACTAGTAGTCTTCTAGAGAGCTTAGAGAAGATTCATCTTAGAGTTGGCTTCACGCTTAGATGCTTTCAGCGTTTATCCGTTCCAAACTTAGCTACGCTGCGATGCTCTTGGCAGAACAACAGCTACACCAGTGGTTTGTTCAACCCGGTCCTCTCGTACTAGGGTCAAATCTCTTCAATCTTCTTACGCCCACGGCAGATAGGGACCGAACTGTCTCACGACGTTCTGAACCCAGCTCGCGTACCGCTTTAAATGGCGAACAGCCATACCCTTGGGACCTGCTCCAGCCCCAGGATGCGATGAGCCGACATCGAGGTGCCAAACCTCCCCGTCGATGTGAGCTCTTGGGGGAGATCAGCCTGTTATCCCCGGGGTACCTTTTATCCTTTGAGCGATGGCCCTTCCACACAGAACCACCGGATCACTAAGACCGACTTTCGTCTCTGCTTGACTTGTATGTCTTGCAGTTAAGCTGGCTTATACCTTTATACTCTACGAACGATTTCCAACCGTTCTGAGCCAACCTTTGTAAGCCTCCGTTATTATTTGGGAGGCGACCGCCCCAGTCAAACTACCCACCAGACATTGTCCCACTTGAGGATAACTCAAGCTGGTTAGCTACCCAAATAAGAAAGAGTGGTATCTCAACAACGGCTCATATACAACTGGCGTCATATACTCAAAGCCTCCCACCTATCCTGCACATTCTTATCCAAATAGCAGTGTCAAGCTGTAGTAAAGGTCCACGGGGTCTTTCCGTCTTGCCGCGGGTAGGAGGAATTTTCACCTCCACTACAATTTCACTGGATCCCTCTTTGAGACAGCTCCCATCTCGTTACGCCATTCATGCAGGTCGGTATTTAACCGACAAGGAATTTCGCTACCTTAGGACCGTTATAGTTACGGCCGCCGTTTACTCGGGCTTCGATCAAGAGCTTCGCTAATGCTAACCCCATCAATTAACCTTCGAGCACCGGGCAGGCGTCACACCCTATACATCCTCTTACGAGTTAGCAGAGTGCTGTGTTTTTGGTAAACAGTCGGGAGGGACTCTTTGTTGTAAGTTTCTTCGCTTTCGGAGTAAATCCTAATACGAAGCGAACCACACCTTATACCGAAGATACGGTGCTATTTTGCAGAGTTCCTTAAAGAGAGTTCTTCCACGCGCCTTAGAATACTCATCCCACCCACCTGTGTCGGTTTACGGTACGGGCAACATTAGCTAAACTTAGAAACTTTTCTTGGCTCGACGGCATCAGCAATTCTCCTCGCTGTCCGAAGACTTTGAAGAGCCTTTCAGTTCTCGGAGTATTGTTATACGGATTTGCCTATATAACCTCCTACGACCTTAGACTAGCACTTCCATCCGCTAGCTTGCTTAGCCCTAAGCGTCCTTCCATCGCACACTAATGTTGGTATTGGAATATTAACCAATTTGCCATCGTCTACCCCTTTCGGACTCGACTTAGGACCCGACTAACCCTACGATGACGAGCATCGCGTAGGAAACCTTGGGTTTACGGCGTTAATGATTCTCACATTAATTATCGCTACTCATGCCTGCATGCTCACTTCTATTCGCTCCAGCACTCCTTACCGGTATACCTTCGGCGCAAATAGAACGCTCTCCTACCACTTGATAAAATCAAGTCTACAGCTTCGGTACTTACTTTAGCCCCGTTATATTTTCCGCGCAAAATCACTAGACCAGTGAGCTATTACGCTTTCTTTAAAGGATGGCTGCTTCTAAGCCAACCTCCTGGTTGTTTAAGTAACTTCACATCGTTTTCCACTTAAGTAAGATTTAGGGACCTTAGCTGGTAGTCTGGGTTGTTTCCCTCTTGACGACGGATTTTATCACTCGCCGCCTGACTGCTGTGATTACATATAAGGTATTCGGAGTTTGATAGGGTTTGGTACATTGGTGTATGCCCTAGCCCATTCAGTGCTCTACCCCCTTATACTACGACACAACGCTATACCTAAATATATTTCGGAGAGAACCAGCTATCACGAAGTTTGATTGGCCTTTCACCCCTATCCACAAGTCATCCGGGGGCTTTTCAACGCCTATCGGTTCAGTCCTCCACTAGTTCTTACACTAGCTTCAACTTGCTCATGGATAGATCACTTCGTTTCGGGTCTGCAGCATCTGACTTAAGCGCCCTATTCAGACTCGCTTTCGCTACGGCTTCGCGTGTGCTTAACCTTGCCAGACACCACAACTCGCAGGCTCATTATGCAAAAGGCAGTCCATCACACTGTATTGCTACATAGTGCTCTGAATGATTGTAAGCAAATGGTTTCAGGTTCTATTTCACTCTGATCACCTCAGTTCTTTTCACCTTTCCCTCACGGTACTTGTGCACTATCGGTCTGGTAGTAGTATTTAGGGTTGGATCGTGGTCGACCCAGCTTCAGACAGGATTCCTCGTGTCCCGCCCTACTCAGGATACTGCTAGCTAAGGTTTGGTTTTCGTATACGGGACTATCACCCTCTATGGCTACACTTTCCAGAGTGTTCTACTAACCTTACCTATTGCACATTGCAGTCCTACAACCCCCAGTGCAAGCACTGGGTTTGCCCTCTTGCGCTTTCGCTCGCCGCTACTGACGCAATCTCTATTGATTTCTTTTCCTGTAGGTACTAAGATGTTTCAATTCCCTACGTTCGCTCCATTATGGTAGTATATATCTCTATATACTGGGTTGCCCCATTCGGAAATCTACGGATCAAAGCTTCTTGACAGCTCCCCGTAGCTTATCGCAGTCTAGTACGTCCTTCATCGCCTTTACCAGCCAAGGCATCCACCATTCGCTCTTAATAGCTTACCTTTTAAATTCATTCTAAAACGCATCACTTCCTTGTTAAAGTTTTTATGATAAGACTTTACTATCTTAAGACGGAAAGCATTTAAACACTTAATAAAACTAAATAAATTAGTCTAACTAAGCTGTGAGTTTAAAACTTGTCTTTAACTAAAAGCTAAAGAAAAGATAGTTAGGTTTTATCCTTTAACAAGTCCTGTAAAATTGTTTTTATTAAAACTTGCTTGTGACTCTTAACAATGATAATTCAAATAACATTAAATAATTAATCTAATATATAAAATATTCTATTATTTATTTAGCTTAGGTCTTAAAACCTAAAGGAAGTATATATAAAGAGTTTAAATAATTTAAAAACATAAGTAATAAAGTATTTTACTTTACTTATTGCTTTATTATTAGCTATATACTTGCTTTAAGTTTTAAAACTTTATTATATGATTGATAAACAAATCTTTTTTATGGTGGGCCTAACAAGACTTGAACTTGTGACCTCACCCTTATCAGGGGTGCACTCTAACCAGCTGAGCTATAGGCCCTTAATAAATGGTGGAGAATAGCGGGATCGAACCGCTGACCTCCTGCGTGCAAAGCAGGCGCTCTCCCAGCTGAGCTAATTCCCCAAAATTAGCTTTTCATCAATCTTTGAAATCTAAACAAGGATGATTGAGTCTATATATGAACTGATAGTTGTGAGACTTATCAGTTTGTACTCTAGAAAGGAGGTGATCCAACCGCAGGTTCTCCTACGGTTACCTTGTTACGACTTCACCCCAGTCGCTGATTCCACTGTGGACGGTAACTAGTTTAGTATTCCGGCTTCGAGTGAAATCAACTCCCATGGTGTGACGGGCGGTGAGTACAAGACCCGGGAACGTATTCACCGTAGCATGGCTGATCTACGATTACTAGCGATTCCGGCTTCATGCTCTCGAGTTGCAGAGAACAATCCGAACTGGGACATATTTTATAGATTTGCTCCACCTCGCGGTATTGCGTCTCATTGTATATGCCATTGTAGCACGTGTGTCGCCCTGGGCATAAGGGCCATGATGACTTGACGTCGTCCACACCTTCCTCCTCCTTACGAAGGCAGTCTATTTAGAGTGCTCGGCCGAACCGTTAGCAACTAAATACGTGGGTTGCGCTCGTTGCGGGACTTAACCCAACATCTCACGACACGAGCTGACGACAGCCGTGCAGCACCTGTCTCTAAGTTCTAGCAAGCTAGTACCCTCTTATCTCTAAGAGGTTCTTAGGATATCAAGCCCAGGTAAGGTTCTTCGCGTATCTTCGAATTAAACCACATGCTCCACCGCTTGTGCGGGTCCCCGTCTATTCCTTTGAGTTTTAATCTTGCGACCGTACTCCCCAGGCGGTACACTTAATGCGTTAGCTGCATTACTGAGATGACTAGCACCCCAACAACTAGTGTACATCGTTTAGGGCGTGGACTACCAGGGTATCTAATCCTGTTTGCTCCCCACGCTTTCGCGCCTTAGCGTCAGTTAAGTTCCAGCAGATCGCCTTCGCAATGGGTATTCTTGGTGATATCTACGGATTTTACCCCTACACCACCAATTCCATCTGCCTCTCCCTCACTCTAGACTACCAGTTTCCCAAGCAGTTCAACGGTTAAGCCGTTGGATTTCACAAGAGACTTGATAATCCGCCTACGCGCCCTTTACGCCCAGTGATTCCGAGTAACGCTTGCACCCTCCGTATTACCGCGGCTGCTGGCACGGAGTTAGCCGGTGCTTATTCCTTAGGTACCGTCAGAATTCTTCCCTAAGAAAAGGAGTTTACGCTCCGAAAAGTGTCATCCTCCACGCGGCGTTGCTGCGTCAGGGTTTCCCCCATTGCGCAATATTCCCTACTGCTGCCTCCCGTAGGAGTCTGGACCGTGTCTCAGTTCCAGTGTGACTGATCATCCTCTCAGACCAGTTAAGCGTCATAGCCTTGGTGAGCCATTACCTCACCAACTAGCTGATACTATATAGTCTCATCCTACACCGAAAAACTTTCCCTACTCAACTTGTGTTAAGCAGGAGTATAGAGTATTAGCAGTCGTTTCCAACTGTTGTCCTCTTGTGTAGGGCAGATTAACTATACCTTACTCACCCGTGCGCCACTAATCCACTTCTAGCAAGCTAAAAGCTTCATCGTTCGACTTGCATGTATTAGGCACGCCGCCAGCGTTCACTCTGAGCCAGGATCAAACTCTCCATAAAAAATATAGATAGTTTAATCTTTTTCTCCAAAGAAAAAGTATTTTAAAGATTAATAAAATAATCTTTAATTATTAATTGATAGATTTACATTATTAAGGTAAATCTCTGGCTCAATCGATCACTTATTTAGATTTCAAAGATTGACTATAAGATTTGATTAACAATATTAATAATTTAAAGAACAAATATAAAAAATTAAGATAAAAATCTTAAGTTTTTTAAGTCCCTTTTATTTGAAAAGGAAATGAAATTATAGCAGTAAAAGCTTAAAGTTTTATTAAA
>NZ_JAKMSX010000021.1:0-6874 GCF_025772865.1 Campylobacter sp. CNRCH_2014_2452 | reverse complement strand
CTGCCTATGAATTTGTTGGAATAATCTTGGGCTTTATTAGTATCATCGCTTTCTTCTTCGTCATATTCATTTTTTCTTTTGTTTTTTACATATTCTTCATTTACCCCCTTATACATCACTTCTAAATTATGTTGTCCTATGGCTTCTAAATTTTCCATTAATCTTCTTGCTTTTTGTCTATCTTCTATAAACTTACCCTTTTCATCTTGAGTAGTGCTATAAATACCATTTGCATATTCATATAAAATTTGTATAGCATCATTATAAGCTAAGATAGGGTGTTGTTTTATCACTGGGTGTTGTGTTTTATACTCTTCTTTTCTTTGAAAATGCTCTAGCTTATATATATTACATTTTCTAAGTTCTATATTGTTTTCTTCAAAAAATTCCATATCGTTTAAGATGTATTTACCCTCATTGATTTTATCTTCCTTAAAAGCACTTCTTTTCTCATCTAAAATAATATAAGATAAAAGTCTTTTTAAGGCAAATTCCCTAGCTTTGCTTGAAGTCGTAGCACAAGCAATACTAGGATAATAATTAAGCCCACCTGTGCATAATAAAGAACCAAAAATAAACTCAGATAAATCAAAACTCATAAATCTAGAATTTATCAATAAAGGATAGGTTAAGTATTCTTCTTTTTTTACAGCTAAAGGAAAATCATAATTGTAAGTAAATTTTTCATACATTAGTTTTTCATATAAAATTTTTAATCTTTCATAATTTGTAGGCAAAAGTGTATCGATAAAAGATCCTGCTAAATTTTTTAACACATCTACACTTAAATTTTTACTTACTTTAATAGAAAAATCAATAGCTAATTGTTTTTTTACTTTTGATATCAAATGAATTTGCTTAGCTTTATCCAATCTTGAAAAACTCTTTGACTTTTTCAACTCGCTTGCATATTCTAATTGATTAAAATAATAATAATTTGTTCCTATTTGATATAAAAAAAGCTTATTGAGTGGCTTTTTACTTTTTGGATTAATTTTTATAAAATGTCCTTTAGGATTAAGTGCATAAAATATCCCTAGTTCTTTAAAAAAATGTGCTTTAAAACTAGAAAATAATTTATTGCCATAATGCTTTTTATCAAAGCTTGAATTTATAAAAAATAAAATCATTTTTTTAAAAAAATCAGGCTGACTCATAAAAAATTCTGCAAAAGGAAAAAGTTGCTTAATGATATTAAAAAAAGTGATATCTATGGATAATTTTGCAAGTTCATTATCAAGCATAATTTCTTGAATACTTTTATCTAAATCTTTTTTCAAAAGAAGAGTTTTATCTGTTTGTGTATTTTCTTTAAATTCAATTTCCTCATCAAAGCTTTCATTTAAGGTTTTTAAAAAATTCACATAAGTTTGATCTTCTTCTTCAAAATCATTTTCAAACATAGCTTTAGCTAATTCATCTAAATAGATAACTTCATCTTCTTTTTTATTTTTATTTAATTCTTTAGATAAAAAGATGTAAATTTTTTTATCATTATCATAAAAATAAATATCATCAGGGATAAATGAAATATACTCATTAAAATAATTTGGTATTTTAATCTTTTGGTAATTAAGTGAAATTTCTTTATCACCATAATCTGGATTTGGAATTACAATATTTTTAACACCAAGAGAATATTCTTGTGTAGAAGCTAAGTCTTTTTGTAAAACATACAAAGTTAAAGTCAATAAAACAACCGTTAAAGGTGAGTATTTCTTAAAATCTACATTTTCATATGTTTTGGATATTGATGACTCTAACTCAAGAAAAAATTGCATTTGATCATAATCAGAATTGATATTATCTAAATAATTATTAAAAAGCCCGATATATTCTTTTACTTTTTCTTTTTCTTTTTCGCTAATTTCTTCCAGTTCTTTGGGTAATTTAAAAAAGCTATCAATATAAGCAAAATCTTGCTCAACTTTTTCATATTCCAATCGTTCGTTTATATATTCCAATAAATAAAGTTTCATCCAAGAATATGGTTGATTATAAAAATTAAAATACCTTTTATATTTTTGATAAATCTGTCCATCAAGTTTCACAAAAGGACAAAGCTGCAATACAAAATCATCTTCCTTTTTAACATCTCTTTCTATAAAATAAGAACCATAATCTCTTTTACTAGGAAATTGCTCTTTTAACCCAAGTTTTTCATTTTTTGTAAGAGCTTTTGGGCGATTTTTTATTATTGCTCCTAATTTTTTTTGATACAAATCTTCACAAAGTGCTGCATTGTTAAGCTGTGGTGGATTGGTAATAAACAAATAATTTTTACCCATTTTGGTTGTATTGATTTGATCAGTATTTTTTTTATCTAGTATCATTTCTACTAGTATGGAAGAATTTAAATCAGGATATTCTGCATAAAAGAAATGATTAAGTTCAGAGATATTTGAATTGATTGCTTTTTTTAATGTTGTATCAAAATTTTTTAAACTAGAATTAATCAAAAGCGTATTATCTAACTTTTCATTTTCAATTTTTGGATTATTTTCTAAAAAATGATCAAAAATACCTTGAAATTCTTCATCTAAAATAACTTTATAAAAACTATTTTTATAAAGACTAATAGAAGGTGCATTAGAATAAGATGAAAAATCTAATAATACTTTATCATCTATAATCAATACATCAGATAAAATTTCTTCATTGCACAAAGCGATAATAGGATAAAGCTTACTAGTAATAAGCTCTAAAAGTGGATAAGCAAAATCATAATAATATTTTTGTTCCTTATGCTCTTGATAGTCAGAAGAAGAATTATAAGCTTCAAATAATGTATTTACAACAAAAACATAAGGATTTTTTTTGACTAAAGAGATAGGTTTTTTAAGATTGGTTACAGAATCTAATATATTAATAAAAAATTTTGCTATAGCTCTAATAATTTGCTTATATTCATCATCATTAGATTGAGTGATATTTTTTAAAAATGTATTAAAAAGTGTATCTAGGGTAAGTTGTATCTTTGGTTTAATCTCTTGCTCAAAATAATCAGATTCTTTGATATTTTTTAATAATGTATTTAATTCTTTTTGAACTCCTTTTAAAAAATTTTCAATATTTTCTTCATTACTCTCATCAATAATTTTATTGAGCGTTTTATTTTTGTTTTGATTGATTACATCATTTAAAAAATTTAAATTATTAAAGATAATTTTTTTAATACTAGATAAATTTTTATCAGAGCTAAATTTTTGTTCTTTTGTGATTTCATCTTTATTAGCTTGATTTAAATGTATGATTTTAAAAGTTTTTTTCTTGTTAATTTTAAATTTATATTCAATAGTATGTAGTGTCTTATACAAAGAATTCTTAGCTTCTTTATATCCATCAAAATCACCACATATAAAAATAATTTTATTAGCATTTTCGGTAAGATTTTTTAACTCAATTTCCAAATTATGATTTGATGTAATTAAGGTGAAATCTTTTATTTTCATATTTTAATCCCATTCACTACTACAAATTTACAAACATAAAGCTCTTGTTTTCTATCTTCATCTTCTAAGATCTCATCTAGTCCATTTGCGATTTGAAATTTTAAATTTTGCATTTTAGCAGGAGCTAAAAAACTAAAATGATATTCGTTTAATTCTTTATTATCTTCTAGGGAATTTTTGATGATTTTATCATACTCATGTAGCTGTGTAAAATACCCTGCTCCTAAATCTTTATATTCAAATTCTTTATAAGCACTTTTATAAACTTTAGCAATATTTTTTGGGATAATAAAATAAAGTTTGATTAAATTAGTATCAAAACCAAAATTTAATTCTTTAAATTCATAATCTTTACTAAAGTCTTGTTTGAATTGATTAAGAATATTAACATCTTCTATATCTTTTAAATCTTTTTGATCTATATTTAATTCACTTAAAGCTTTATTTTGTTCTTTTTTTTCATTATTGATCAAAAGATTATAGATAGGTAGGTTATCTTTTTGAAATCTATCACTTTTATAATGAAGTCTTATTATAGGCTCTTTTAGCTTTGTTTGGCTTTTGCTTTGCTTTGCTAAGCCTTCCTTAGGATTAAAACTATGATCAAATTTAAACTTAGTAGGTACAAAGCTTACTTTTAAAGGAAAGCCTTTATCACTAATACAAGCTGAGATGAGTTCTTGTAAGATTACATATTCATTATTAACTTTCTTTTGAGATAAAGAGCCTTTAACATCTACTACCTTAGTGCAAGGATAGCTTACATTTGCAATGGTATTAGGACAGCCACTTATGCTAGAATTAAGTAAATCACTTTCTAGCATAATAGGCACACCACTATCTTTAAAAGTTTTTCCTTTGTTTGATTGAAGTATGACTTTACCTCCATGGATACATTCTAGGTTTTGATTTTCTAAAAGGGCATGAAGTTTAGCTATAGCTTGTTTTTTATTTATTTGTATGGTTTTTTGTTCTTTTAGGGTATTTGAAATCAAATCTTTATACTCTAAGCTTTGCTTGCTTAAACATTCTAATTTGATATTTAAAGAATTTTCTATAATAGAATAATTAAGCAAGCAAAGTTCATCATTTTTATAAAAGATGCTAAGTTTTCCTTTGCCACTATCTTCATCTTTAGGAGAAAAATAATAACTAGGTGTATCTTGTTTTATGGCATTATCTTGATCTAATTCTCCAAAGTAAAAAGGATTGTTAGGAATTTCACTTGAGCCTGTAAGGAGGGTGGAGTTTAGGAAGATATAAGCTTGATAGTTTTGGAGTTCTTCAACTGCAACACCTACTTTAGTAGCTACTCTTTTATAAATCTCATCACAATCAATCAAATCCCTACAATTAGCAAAAATAAAAACTTCTTCTTTTGGCAAATTAACAAATATAGTCGAACTTGAAGAATTAAATTTTACTTTTGTTTTAATGGGTTGGTTTTTATTAAGATAATAGCTTGTGCAATTATTTTCATAAATCAAATTAATCATTTGCTTTTTTCTAGCTTGAAAAAAATCCAAATCATTTTCCAAGCTAAGACATTTAAAGCACTCAGAGTTATAATTTAAGATTTTCCCTATATTATCTTCTGTAAGTATTTTTTGATTATTTTTATCTTTAACAATGAAAGGCAACCACTTATAAACTGCTTCAGCATGATCTAAATCCTGCTCGAAGTCATTATTAGATAGTTTTTCTAATATAGGTTTATCCAGTATTTTTATATAAATTTGCATAGTTTCTAAAACCAAAAAAGAATCAGGAATAACAAATTTATTTACATTTTTATATTCACCTACATAAAACAACTCTTGTATATCTTTATAAATAAGATTAAATTCTTTCTTGTTATATACGCTATTTTTACACAAGTTATTAAAAATTTTATCCAATACTACACTAATATAATTTTGATTTTCATCTTGGATATCTATTTGATCTCCTGGTAAAAGCTTATTTTTCTCACTTAAGTCAATTAAATTTTGTGCATAAGAATTTAGATAATCCATAGCACAAGCAATATCCTTTTTAAATTCTTTGATATTTTCATTATTTTTTATCAAATGCTCATAAAAATAACTCGCCCAAACTATATTATACATAAAATGGCTAGTTAGCAAATAATTTTTTTCAAGCTCTCCTATATGAATTAAATGCAACTTGTCTGTATTTTTATAATCAAACTTATCTTTAATATCTAAGCCATATTTATAACCCAAATCAGCTATCACAGATCTTGATGACTCTAGTGCTTGTCTATATTCTCGTGAAAAATCTTCTTTATTAGGGATAGGTTTAGCTATAGTTTCTATATGATGTATTTCTATACTTGTTTTGCCTTTACTTGCTTGTTTTATATTTAAAGCACATTCATCAAGTCTTTTTTGATCTATTTGTCCTTGTGAATTTTTACATTCTTCGATCAAACCATCGGTTCCATTTTCCACATTTAAAACTTTAGAGCAATTATCTAAAGTTTTTCTAGTCATACCAAAACCAAAAAGTTTTTTAATTCCTTTAACTAATAATTTAAAAACAACTCTAATAACTCTAATAAAAATATTTACAAGACTTACTACAACACCTTCTATACCAGCTCCATTATAAGTATAAAGTTTTTGAATATATTTTTTTTGCCCAAAGATACAAAAACATTGAGCCAAATGTCCTCCTAAAGAATGCCCCACAACATCTATTTTAAAATTATCACTCCCATGCTTTTCTCTAATGATTTTTAAAACTTCATCGCTATAATTCATCAAAGACACCACTTGTGGAATTCCAAGCCTCAAAGCAATAAAACCATCTGTAAAAAATGCATCTTTTAATAGCTGTGTTCCACCTGTTTCAGTGCCACGAAAAGCCAAGATATAAGTATTATCATTTTTACTTGTATCTTTAAAAACAGTATGAGAATAACCACTGATGTTAGTATTTTTTACATGATCTATAACTTCATAACGAGATACAAAGTTTTTAGTGCGTGGGCTAAGATGATGTCTGAATTTTCTAGGATCTTTATTGTGTTTAGCAAAATTTAAAGCCAGTAGGTTTTTTTGATCTTTTGCTTCTTTGTCTTCTTGATTTCTATAAATAAAGCTTTGAGCTTTATTTCCAATAACTTGATCCTCATCTAAAGCTTCATTGTCTTTTCTAGGTTTTTTAAAGACAAGATCAGCAGAAAATCTAGCTTCTATAATGGTAGCATAAGCTGTAGGATCTCCTATTCTACGTATTTTATTTAAAATGAGTTTTTTTATTTTTTCACCTGTATTACACCCATCTCCTATCTCATACCCTAACTTTATCCCATCTGCATAAAGCCACAAAGGAGGAGTAAAAGCACTATCAAAAAAACCTTTTTCATCATTCTCATCGATTAAATCAAGCATAGCATAACTAGCATCTGCTATATC